>DATNCU010000287.1:0-15661 GCA_035607145.1 Thermoanaerobaculia bacterium | reverse complement strand
CGCCGGCGGTGGCGCCTCGGACCACGTCGGAGGCGCTGCACGCGCGCTTCGAAGACGCCTTCGGGCGCGCGCTGCCGCTCTCCGGCCGCGCCGCGATGCCGCCGACGCTGTCGCTCTGGCAGTGGATTGCGCCGGCGCCGGGCTCGCCGCCGATGACCAGCGTCGCCGTGCCGGTGCACGACGCCGCCGCCACCGACGCCATGGGCAGGCGGCTCAAGGCGGCGTGGATCGCCGCCAACGGCGCCGAGGCGCCACCGGTCACGCGCTCCGGCGGCTGTCCGCAGCTCACGCCCGAGGAGGAGGCGGAGCTGAAGGCGCTGGGCTACGCGGCAACGCGTCGCCGGGACTGCTGACTCCTGCGTGCCGGCTGCCCGCCGGCTGCAGCACCAGCGCGGTCGAGGCGAGCAGGAAGGCGGCGTTGGCGATCAGCACCGCGCCGGCGAAGGCGCCGAGCGAGCCGCGGCTCGCCCACAACAGCGCCGCCTCGAGCAGCAACAGTGCCGGCAGCGCCATCCAGCCGCGCGGCACGCTCTCCGAGAGCCGGAACATCAGCAGCGTGTTGCTGAACGCCATCAACGCCATCGCCGCCGCCACCGGCAGCACGATGGCGGCAGTCTCGCCGTACTGCGCGCCACCGGCGAAGCGCACCAGCTGGCTGGGGAAGAGCCTCACCAACAGTAGCGCCGGCGCCGCGCAGAGGGCGAGCAGGCCGAGCGTGGCGGCGAGCACGCGGCGGCGCGCCGCGCTTCCCGCCGGCGCGCCGCTCGCCAGCGGAAACATCACGCGGGTGATCGGCATCACGCCGAGGAGGATCCCCTTGCCGAGCAGCGAGGCGACGGCGTACTGGCCCGCGACGGCGGCGGGGAACAGCGCGCGCGCGAGCAGCACGTCGATGCTGTAGAACGCCATCACCGTGGCGGTCACCGCCAGCACCGGCACGCCGTAGGCGACGGCGCCGCCGGTCGCGGCCGGCGCCGGCGCGACCTCGCGCAGGCCGCGCAGCGGCACGAAGCCGCTGGCGAAGGCGACGACGAGCGACAGCCCGATGGCCGCGGCGGCTCCCATCTCGTTCCAGCCGATCCACACCGCCAGCGCGCCGAGGCCGAGCTTGACCGCCACCTCGGCGAGCATGGTCATGCCGAAGCCGCCGAAGTGGTTGAGGCCGAGCAGCGTGCCCCGCGTCACCGGGATCAGCGGCAGGGTAGCGAAGGCGAGCGTGAAGACCGCCATCAGCGGGTAGGGGAGCCGCAGCAGCGGCGAGAGCGCCACCGCGACGAGCAGGTAGCCGCCGGCGATGACGGCGGCGGCACGCAGGCCCTGACGCAGCGCGCGCTCGACCAACGTGCGCACCTCGCCTTGGCTCGTGGCGCGCGCCGTATAGCGCGCCATCACCGTTTGGGTCGCCTCGGTGAGCACGTAGCCGACGTAGAGCAGCGCCATCAGCGCCGCCAGCGCGCCGTAACCGGCCGGGCCCAGCAGCCGCGCCATCAGCACGTGGAAGGCGAAGTGGAGCGCGTTGGCGAGGTTGGCGGTGACGAGCAGCACCGCGCTGCCGCCGAGGAGGCGCTGCAGCGGCTGCGGCGCATTCACGGCGTCACTTCGCGTCATTTCGGGCGGAGCGCGCGATGCTACCATGCGTCGGTGTCGGCCCCGCCCACGCCGGATCGCCTGCGGATCCTGGTCTGTCTCCTCTATTACCTTCCCCATCGCAGCGGCCTCACGATCTACGCGCAACGGCTCGCCGAGCGGCTGGCGGCGCGCGGCCACGAGGTCACCGTCGTCTGCTCGCGGCACGACCGCGCGCAGCCGAGCCAGGCGGTGGAGAACGGCGTGCGCGTGGTGCGCTTGCCGACGCTGCGGCTCGCGATCAGCCGCGGCTTCCTGCTGCCCACCTACCCGTGGAGCGTCTGGCGCCTGATGCGCCGCCACGACGTGGTGAGCGTGCACACGCCGATGCTGGAGACGCCGATCCTGCGGGTGCTGTCGGCGATCACCGGCAAGTCGCTGGTGGCGACGCATCACGCCGACCTCGTCCTTCCTGCGGGCCTGGGGAATCGCATCGTCAACCGCTTGATGCTCGCCTTCCATCACTTCATGGCGCGCGCGGTCGTGCGCTTCGTCCACCACACCCGCGACTACGCGCTGGGCTCGGCGTGGATCGGGCCCTACCTCGACCGCCTGCAGGTGATCCCGCCGCTCGTCGAGATGCCGCAACCGAACGCCGCGCACGTGAAGGAGCTGCGCGACCGCTGGGCGCCGGGAGGCGGGCCGGTGATCGGCTACGCCGGCCGCTTCGTCGAGGAGAAGCGCCCCGATCTGCTGCTACGCGCGCTCGACGTGGTCGCCGCGGAGTACCCGAATGCACGCTTGGTCTTCGCCGGCCAGCACGACGTGCCCTACGAGCGCTACTCCGAGACGCAGCGCGCGCTCGTCGAGAGCCTCGGCGGCCGGCTCATCCTGCTCGGCGTGCTGCACGAGCCGCAGCAGATGGCCGACTTCTACGGCGCCTGCGACGTGCTGGCGATGGCGAGCGACCGCGAATGCCTCGGCCTCGTCCAAGTCGAGGCGATGCTCTGCGGCACGCCGGTGGTGATGACCGACATCCGCGGCGGGCGCACGCCGGTGCAGCAGACCGGCATGGGCCGGCTTGGTCCGCCCGGCGACTGGCGGGCGATCGGCGAGGTGATCGTCGAGGTGCTGCGCCACCGCGAGCGCTACCTGCGGCCGGCGGCCGAGATAGCGCGCAGCTACGACCTCGAAGCGTCGATCGACGCGTACGAGGAAGTCTTTCGCCAGGCCTGCCGCACCAAGGTCGCGGCCCCCGCGGCCGCCGCTGCGTCAGTGCGCTGATCCTGCGCTCGGGCGACACCGCACGCGCCGCGGAAGCGGTTCGCGCAGCGCTGTTAGCATCCGCCGCCATGGCGCCCGCGGAGCTCGTCGGCATCATCCCGGCGGCTGGCCGCGCGCAGCGGTTGGGAGAGTTGCCGTGCAGCAAAGAGGTGCTGCCGGTCGGCTTTCGCGCCACTCCCGATGGCCCGGTGGTGCGGGTCGCCTGCGACTGCCTGCTTGACGCGCTGCGCGTGGCCGGCGCAGCGCGGGCGTACGTGGTGCTGCGCGATGACAAGGCGGACATCGCACGTCACCTCGGCACGGGCGAGCGTTGGGACTTGCCGCTCGCCTACGTGAGCCTGAGCGAGTCGGCGAGCCTGCCGGAGAGCCTCGACCGCGCCTACCCGTTCGTGCGCGGCGCGCGTGTGGCGCTCGGCTTCCCCGACGTGCAGCTGGGGCCGGCGGACGCGTTGGCGCGGGTGGCGGCGCGGCAGGCGGAGACCGGCGCTGACCTCGTGCTCGGCTTGTTTCCCACCGAGCGGCCGGAGACGACGGACATGGTGGAGGTCAACGGCGAGGGCAAAGTCGTTCGCATCGAGGTGCGTCCGCGCGAGACGAGCTTGCGACACTGCTGGCTGCTCGCCGTCTGGGGTCCCGCGTTCGCCGAGCACCTGCATGAGATGGTGGCGGAGTCGCGAGCGAGCCGCGCCGGCACCGCCGCGAGCGAGCTGCAGATGGGCGCCGTCGTCGCGGGCGCGCTCGAGCGTGGGCTCGACGTGCGCGGCGTCGAGATCGAGGGTGGCTGGTTCCGCGACGTCGGCACGCCCGAGGACCTCGCGGCGGTGATGCGGCAGGGCGCCGAGGCGCTCCGCTAGGTCGCGCGCTCAGCCCGGCTCGCGAGTGCGGAACCAGAGCGAGCCGTGATGAGTGTCGAAGTCCTCAGCGTCGAGCGGCTGATAGCCGGGCACCAGACGCCGCAGGGCCTCTTCTCGATGGAAGCGCAGCAGCGGCGTCGACAGCAGCAGCTCGACGCGCGGGTTGTCGCAGAGATAAGCCTGCACCAGCATCGCCTCGGTGAACAGCATCGGCCAGGCGCGGTCGGAGACGTAGGCGCGCGGCAACACGGGCACGTTGTAGGGGAAGTGGACGTCGTGCACGTGCACCACGACACCGGGCGGCAGCGCCGGCAGCAGCTCAAGGACGAGGTAGGGCACCTCGCCGTCGATGCGCACGACGTGCGTCGAGTCGATGAACAGCACGTCGCCCAGGCGCAGGCGTTCGAGGTACCACTCGACCGGCAGGTCCTGCGCTTCTTTCGCCACCGCCTCGACGCCAGGTAGCGCGCGCGTGCCCGCGGAGACGAAGGGGTCGACGGCGGTCATCGCCATCGGCCGCCCCTCGGCCGCGTTGCGCGCCGCCGCCTGTGCCGCGTACCAGCTCGACAGGCCCGAGCCCACTTCCAGGAAGCGCGGGGGCCGGTGGCGGCGCAGCATGGCGTAGAGCACCAGCGCGTCGACGCGGGTGAAGCCGGGGCCGCGCCGCTCGTCGCGCACGCGGTCGTAGGGCGGCAGCGCCGCGTACTCGGCGCCGAAGTCCGCGACCAGGGCCGCGAGCGTCGCCTCCATGGCGTCGAGGTCGAAGGCGATGCCGCGCAGCGCGCTCGGGCGGTGCCAGCGCTGCTCGTGACGCTCCAGCTCGGTCACCGGGCGCAGCGCGTGGTAGTAGTCGCCGGCCGGCGCCGCCACCCAGCCGAGGCGGTTGAGCGTGCCGACGGCGAGGCGGCGCGCCGCTGCGGTGGCGCGGCGGAGCGGAGAACGACGGGCGCTGGTCATCGCGGCGGCCGATCGTACACGCGCGGCGCTGGTAACATGCGCAGCCCGCCTGCGGCCGGACCGCGCACATGGAACCCCTTCGCATCGCCGTCGTCGGCTGCGGCGCCGTCGCCCAGCTCAACCACCTGCCGGCGCTGGCCGCCTCGCGGCACGTCAAGGCCGCCGTGCTGGTCGACCGCGAGATCTCTCGCGCGCAGGCGCTGGCGCGCCGCTGGGGCGTGCCGCGTGCGGTCACCGACGTCGGCGAGGTGCTCGGCGAGATCGACGCCGCCATCGTCGCGCTGCCCAACCACCTCCACGCGCCGGTCACCGTCGACCTCCTACGCCACCGCATCCCGGTGCTGGTGGAGAAGCCGATGGCGCCCACCGCCGCCGATTGCGACGCGATGATCGCCGCCGCGGACGAAGCCGGCGTGCCGCTCGCCGTCGGCCTCGAGTTCCGCTTCTTCGACTCGACCGCCACCGTTGGCGAGCTGCTCGCCTCCGAGCTGGTCGGGCCGCTCACCGGCTTCGACCTGCGGCAAGGCGTGATCCCGCGCTGGCCGTTCGCGACTGACTTCATGCTGCGCAAGGAGACCGCGGGCGGCGGCGTGCTCGCCGACTTCGGCGTCCACGTGCTCGACCTGCTGCTCTGCTGGCTCGGCGACTGGCGCGACGTGGAGTGCGCCGACGACGCGCTGGGGGGCCTCGAGTCCGATGCCGAGCTTCGGCTCACCTTTGGGTCCGGGCTTTCCGGCACGGTCGAGGTCTCGCGCACGCGCAACCTGCGCAACACCTGTCGCTTCACCGGCGAGCGCGGCGTGCTCGAGGTGGGGATCTGGGACGCCGACCCCGAGATCACGCTGCACCTGCCGGACCGCGACGTCCGCCTCGCCGGCCGCGCGGGCGGCAAGGGCGGCTTCACCTTCCAAGACGCCTTCGTGCGCCAGCTCGACGACTTCGCCGCCGCCGTGCGCGAGCGCCGCGAGCCGCGGGTGAACGGGGGCGAAGGGCGCCGCGCCGTGGCGCTGGTCGAAGCGTGCTACGCGAAGCGGCGGCCGCTGGTGCTGCCGTGGGAGTCGCCGCCGGAGCTCGCTTCGTGGGTCGAGCCTTGAGCGTCTCTCCCATCGCCGGCGCCCTCGCCGGCCGTACCGTCCTGGTCACCGGCGCCTCCGGTTTCATCGGCGGCCGCGTCGCCGAACGCCTCGCCTTGCACCACCACGCGCGCGTGCGCGTGCTCGTGCGCGGCGTTGCCAGCGCGCAGCGCCTGGCGCGGCTTCCGCTCGAGATCGTGCGCGGCGACGTCACCGACCGCGCCGCCGTCGCCGCGGCCGCCGCCGGCTGCGAGGTGGTGTTCCACTGCGCCTACGGCACCAGCGGCAGCCAGAAGCATCGCGCCTTCGTCAACCGCGCCGGCACCCGGCGCGTGCTCGAGGCGAGCGCGGCGGCCGGCGTGCGGCGTCTCGTCTACCTCTCGACGTTGATGGTCTACGGCCGTACCGGCGACGGCGACCTCGATGAGACGGCACCGCGGCGACGCTTCCGCAACGCGTACTCCGACAGCAAGCTCGACGCCGAGCGCGAGGCGATGCGGTGGGCGCAGACCGGCCGCGCGCCGGTGGTGGTGCTGCAGCCGACGGCCGTCTACGGGCCGTGGGGCGGCGTCTGGACCGCCCAGCCGCTGGCCGCCCTCGCCGCCGGCCGCTGGGTCCTCGTCGATGGCGGCGCCGGCACCGCCAACGCCGTCTACGTAGACGACTTGGTGAGCGCCATGCTTCTCGCCGCCGTGTGCGATGACGTCGTGGGCGAAGCCTTCCTGATCTCCGGGCCCAAGCCGGTCGCGTGGAGCGAGCTCTACCGCCACTTCGCCGCCATGCACGCCGGCGACCCCGAGTGCCGTCTCGTGGCGATGAGCGCCGAGGAGGCGCGCGCTCTCTGGCGCCGCCACCGCCGCGCCGTGCCGCGCCTGCACCGTGAGCTGCTCGC
Source organism: Thermoanaerobaculia bacterium (assembly GCA_035607145.1). Taxonomy (GTDB): domain Bacteria; phylum Acidobacteriota; class Thermoanaerobaculia; order Multivoradales; family JAIOJS01; genus DASYQD01. Next base: position 9,035 of record DATNCU010000287.1, on the reverse strand, counting down.
CTCCTTCCGCGGCGACCGCGGCCTGCGCGACCGCCTGATGGCGACCCGCGAGCTGGTGGCGCTGCGCGAGCTCGCGAGCTCGGTCTTGCCGGAATTCCTGCAGCAGCGAATCAAGACCAGGATAAGCGCGGACCAGCGGCCGCCGGCCGGGGGCGACGGAGAGCTGCCGATCCTCCCGCTCAGCCCCGAGCTCATCGACTTCTTCGCCGCTCGCACTCGAGTCCGTATCGACAAGGCCCGCCGGCTGCTCGGCTACGAGCCGGCCTTCCCGCTGCAACGCGGCATGGACCTCACCAGAGAATGGGCGCGCTGGGCGAACCTGCTCGCGCCGGCCCCGCGGCAGGAACCTTGAGCCCCGGGGCCTCGAGTCGCACGCCGGTCGTGGCCTCTGGGCGGCCTCGCCGCCCAGCCTGCGCTCGCGTCGTGCCGCCGAGCGTGCTCCTTGCCTGCCTGCTCGCCCTCGCGGGTTGCAGACCCTCGACGCCGCCCCCAGACGGTGCTCGCGACGCGACGACTCCCGGTGGCCGCCCCGAGGCCGGCGCCACGGTGGATCCCGACACCGCCGCCGCGCTGCAGGCGGTGCCGTACCTGCAGGCCTATCGCCATGCCGAGGACCGCCCGCTCATCTCTCACTACGACCCCGCGGCCGTCGACCCCGGCCTCAACCTCTACCTCTCGGCTCACGCTGCCGAGGCCGAGCTGGTGGACATGGAAGGCCGCACGGTCCACCGCTGGCGCTACCCGCTTCGCCGGCTCTGGCCCGAGCTGGCGAAGAAGCCCGAGATCGCCAAGCTCGACTACTGGCGGCACGCCCACCTCTTCGACGACGGCCGCCTGCTCGCCATCTTCGAGGGCCTGGGACTGGTCGCCCTCGACGCTGACTCGAACCTGCTGTGGGCCTACCGCGGCGGCACTCACCACGACCTCTTCGTCGACGGCGACGGCAACGTCCACGTCCTCGAGCGCATTTCGCGCCTGTTGCCGCGGATGCACCGGACGCGGCCGGTGCTCGAGGACTTCGTCACCACGCTCGACCCGCGTGGCCAGGTGTTGCAACGCGCGTCGGTCCTCGAGGCCGTCGAGCGTTCGCCGTTCTCCTCGCTGCTGGAGCGCCTGCCGCGGCGTACCGGCGACGTCTTCCACACCAACGCGGTGGTGCCGCTGGACGGACGGTTCGCCGGCCGCAACCCCGCGTTCCGCCGCGGCAACGTGCTGATCTCGATGCGAGAGCTCGACGCCGTCGCCGTGCTCGACCCCGAGCGCAACGTCGTCGTCTGGGCGCTCACCGGAGGCTGGCGCCGGCAGCACGCACCGTCGCTGGTCGGCGACGGCAACCTGCTGCTCTTCGACAACCAGGGCGCCGGCCGCGAGGTCTCGCGCGTCCTCGAGGTCGACCCGGCGAGCGGGGCGACGCGCTGGCAGTACGGCGGCGAATCGCCCCAGGTGCTGTCGTCGAAGACCCTCGGCGCGGCGCAGCGGCTCGCCAACGGCAACACCTTGATCGTCGACTCGCAACGCGGGCGCGCGTTGGAGGTGACTCCCGCGCACCGCATCGTCTGGGACTTCTACAACCCGCATCGAATGGGCGAACAAGGTAAGCTCGTGGCCGCGCTGATGGAGCTCAGGCGGCTGCCCCCGAACCTGCCCTTCCTGGGGCCGGAGGGAGGTCGGCGAGCACCGGAATCGGGCCGTTAGGCCCCGAACGCGATGTGTCGCCACCGTGGAATCCGCCCAGGAACCTGAAGAACTGCTTTACGTATTCCCGCGAGGCCCGTATAATCATGCGACAGACCCATAGACAGCTCACAACTAGGAGGGAGGACGCTTGACGAAGCTGCTCGCCAGAACCGTCGCCGGAGTGTTCGTTTTCGGACTGGGCCTTGCCAGCGCTGTGCATGCGGGAACGGCATACGTTCCGTTGCCGGGCGGCGACGCGGTGGGGGCGGGCTATCGAGTCCAGATCGCCGTCACCAACACCAGCGACGAGACCCTCGACGTCAGCGCCGTGCAGCTCGTCCCTGGGGAGGACGGCACTGAGGTCAAGGGTCCCCGGATCAAGCGCGTTTCGTTGGGGGCCGGCAGGACGTTCCTCCTCACCCCCGAAGCTGGTCAGGGCCGCCTGCTGAGCCTCAGCGGCTCGCCGGCGCTGCGTTACAGCGCCCGCCTGATCGGCGGCGCCGATGCGGCGGGGCGAGGCGTCGAGCTGCCGGTGATCACCGGCGAGAGCTTGAGCTCGGCCGAGGACATGCTGCTCGTTCAGGGCCTCGACTCCATCGGCTCGCGGATCACCGACCTCGTGGTAGTCAACCTCGGCGAGCGGGCGGGCACCTGCTCGGCGATCCTGCAGCGGGCCGACGGCAGTGAGATCGGCAACCGCTTCGACGTCTCGCTGGCGCCGATGGCTTACAAGGTCCTCGCCGACGTGCTCGCCGGTCAAGGCGAGATCAGCGAGGCGCGGGCGACGGTGAGCTGCTCGAACGACTTCTACGCCTACGCCCACGTGCGCGATCGCGACGGCGGCCGCGTGGCGATCCTCTCGCCGGCGAGCTGGAGCGACGTCCTGTTCGGAAGCATCGACGGCATGGAGAAGATCGCCGGCCTCTGTGCAGCGGGTACCGCGTCCACCGTGTGCACGTATGCCGGACCGTTCACGCCGACCAAGCCCAACCCGAACACCACCCTCGCCATCAGCATGTTCCCGCCGGCGGGGCTCTACAAGTCGCTCACCGCTCACGTCGAGGTCAAGGTCACCGGCTGGAACCCCAAGAACACCAAGGGCGCGCACGGCGTCATCTACATTGCCGTCAACAAGAACAAGCGGCTGCTCGCCAACGTCTTCCTGCGCGGGACGGGCTCCAACTACGTGTACATGCGCCACGGCGACTGCCCGGCAGGCTGCTTCAAGGCCAAGGTCGGCAAAGCCCTGTCGGCGCAGATCGGCTCCACCTACGTGTTCGACTACGTCTACAACGCCAATACCCAGAAGATCCACCTCGACGTCAGGCTCAACGGCCAGATCGTGGCCCAGCTCGACGACAAGCCGATGCGGAGAGTCATCGAGATCGTGCCCAAGGACAGGGTGATCATCGGCCTCAGCAATCCGTTCTGCGACTCGAAGGAGGAGCCCTGCTCGCTCGGTTGGCAGTACTCCAACGTGCGCGTCGAGCTCTTCAAGTAGCACTGCATTCAAGCCGGCGGGGCCCCGCGCGCAAGCCGGGGCCCGCCGCGCCACCTCAGATCCGCCCTCCGCCTCCCGCTCAACCCCGCTCGCATCCACCGGCCGCCTCCGCTATCGTCGCCGCGCCATGGGCCCGGCTGCCGCCGACGACGCTCCTGCTCTCGCCCCGCCAGCCACACAGAGTTGGCCTTGGCGCCGCGGGTTGGCGCGTGCCTTCTACTGGGGTGTCGTCGGCCTGATCTACTTCGTCGTCGCCTCCGCGGTCCTCGACTCCTTCCAGGACCACTGGGCGATGGGCGACAAGTGGCGCAAGTCGCGGTTCAACCGCGCCATCCACTACACGGCGCCGCCCCCGTTCGTGTACCGCGTCCTCACCCCGTGGTTGGTGAATGCGATAGCCGAGCGGCTGCCCTCCCGTGCCGAGCCTGGTCTCGCGGCCACCGGCCGGCAGCTGCGCGCCCGCTACGCGCTGCGCGAAGGCAACGACGCCGAGTACGCCATCGCCTACTACCTGATCTTCGTCGCCCTGCTCGGCACCCAGCTCGCCTGGCGAGCGAACCTCGCGGCGGTGCGCATCGGTGGGCCGCTCTTTCGCGACTTCGCGCCACCGCTCGCGATGACGCTGCTGCCCATGACCTTCATGGAGGGCGGCTTCATCTACGACGCGCCCGAGCTGCTGCTCACCGCGCTCGCGCTGACGTTTTTCCTGCGCCGCCGCTGGGTGTTCTTCTACCTGACCTTCGCGCTCGCCGTCCTCAACAAGGAATCCAACGTCCTGCTGCCGATCTGGTTCGTGGCGCCCTTCATCCAGAACCGGGACTGGCGGTTCCTGCTGCGCCACGGGGCGCTCTCAGCGGTGGTCGGCGGCGTGCCCTTCCTGGCGGTCAAGCACCACTTCGCCAACCATCCGGTGGACCCGTTCAAGGTGCTGTTGGGGAGCAACTTCGGCTACCTGTCGACGCCGAGCACCTACTTCGGCGGCTTCGACGTCTACGCCGAGGCAGTGCCGGCGCCGGAGGGGTTCCACCTGTTCAACCTCTTCCTGCTCGCCGGCGTGTTGGCGATCGCCTGGCGCCGGGTCGAGCTGCGCGAGGTGTGGTGGATCTGCGTCGCCACGATCGCCTCCCTACTGCCCTTCTTCCTGCTCTTCGGCTACCGCGACGAGATCCGCGTCTTCGGGCCCGCCTTCGCCGCCCTGGTCGTGCTCGCCGCGAGCTCGGTGCGGGTAGTGGCGGAGCGGTTAGCACCGCCACGCGGACTGCCAGAACCGGGCTAGCCCGCGGAAGCTCGGGCTACGGCGCCTTCGGCGTCAGCTCGACGTGCAGGTTCTTGAAGAGCCAGCCGGTCGACGCCGGCTCGTTGCTCACCAGGCCGGGGTTGCTGAGCCCGAGCTCGAGCAGCTGCTTGGCGGCGAAGTCGACGTTGGCGATGTTCGGCTTGTCCGTGATCCGCATCAGCTCTTGGCCGTTCGGGCCCTTGACCGTGAGCACCAGCGCCTTGGCCTTGGTGTCGTAGAGGTAGTCCAGCGAGTAGGTCCTGCCGTTGACGGGCACGAGCTTGACGCGGAACTTGGCCTTCTGCGGGTGGGTTTGGTTGAACCCGTGACGGAGCGTCAACATGTTGCCCTTCGACCCCGGACCCTGAAGGAACACGTTGGCGAACATGTCCTTGTTCTTGTCGCGGATCATGTAGAGGATCCCGTGGGCGCCGGTGATGGGCGGGCTCCAGCCGTTGACCTCCACCTCGAGGTGGACGGTCACGCGGTCGTAGCGGCCGTCGGGCGGATCGAAGGCGAAGCCGCGGGCCGCCGTCTTGGTGGTCGAGACGTGCACGACGCCCGCGTACTCGTAGCAGACGGTGCCCGCGGTGCAGGCCCGGGATGCGTCGTCCGCTCTCAAGGGCGTCACGAATTGTGAGGTGCCCTCGGCTGCCCTCTGCAGGCCGGCGAAGGCGAAGAAGGGCTGATCGCAGCGCACCGTGGTGCGAAGGGCGGCGGCAGCGGTCGTTCCGGCCGCGGCGATAGCGTCGCGGCGGTAGCTCACCGACCGCGCCGGCAGGGCCAAGGCGATGGAGGTGCCGACCGGCGCGCCGTCGTTGCCGAGAAACGCCACCTGGCACTGCGCCGCCGCGGTGCCGAGATTGACCGCCCCAACTCCGCCGAAGGTCACGCCGGCGCGAACGATGGCGAGGTTGGCGGTGGTGCTTGCCGGGAGCGCGTCGCCCGGTGCAAACACCGGCAGCGGTGCCGCCGACACCGCGCCGCTCGCCGCCGTGGTGAGCAGGTTGGCGGTGGCCGCGACCCCGCTGCCCAGCTCGAGCGTCAGCAGGCTATCGCCCGCGCGTCCCGGCACGCGCACGGCCTTGCTGGCCCGCGCGGGCACCTGCGTGCGCGGCCCCTCGAGGTCGAAGAAGCTCGGGGCCTCGCCGCCGTTGGAGATCCACAGCTCGGTCTCGCTGCGGCTGCCGTCGGCGCGCACGGCGCCGTCGAGAGCCGGCACGTACGCGGTGGCAGCGGCGAGCGGCGCGGCGAGCGCGCAGGCGGCGACCGGGATCATCAGGCCGCGGAGCGAGACGAGCGGGCTTTTCATGAGTTCGTGATCTCCACTGACGAGATGGGGGTTCGGGCTGCCGATGAAGCGCATGAGTGTAGCTGGTCGACGGGCGTGGCGCGACCTTCGTGCCCCGCGCCGAGGGGCGGCGCCGGTCCCTCCGGGCTCAGGGATCAGCTCAGGGGATCAGCTCGACGTGGAGGTTCTTGAACACCCAGCCGATCGAGGCCGGCTCGTTCGAGACCACACCCGGGTTGGAGAGGCCGATGACGACCTTGTTGCCGCTGGCGATCTGTATGCGGCTGACGTTGGGCACGCCGGCCATGTGGACCACCTCGACGCCGCCGTCCTTGAGGGTGAGGAGCAAGGACCCGGCCGCCGGATCGTAGAGGTAGTCGAGCGCGTAAGTGGTGCCCGAAGCGGCGGCCAACTTCTGGGTGAGCTTGGGCTTCTGCGGGTGGGTGAGGTTGAAGCCGTGGCGGAGGACGATCTGGTTGGTGCCCGGACCCTGGAGGAACACGTTGGCGAACATGTCCTTGTTCTTGTCGCGGACGAGGTAGAGCATCCCGTGGGCCATGTCGGCGGGCGGGTAGAAGCCGTTGACTTGCACTTCCAGGTGCAGCTTCAGCCGGCTGTAGACGCCCACCGGAGGGCTGAGCGTGATGCCACGATCGGGATTGCTGAGAGTCGAGGTGTGCACGATGCCGGGGAAGTCGTAGCAGACAGCGCCGTTGCCGCAAGTCGCCGTCGGTGGCGGCGGCGGCGTGGTGGCGATGCCGGTCGCCTGGGCGGGGGTGATGAACAGGTAGTGGGAATTGGGCCCGAGGAACTGCGCTCCGTAGGCGTAGAAGGGCTGGTTGCAGCTCACCTCGGCGCGGATCGCCGAGACCCGGCCCACCTGGAGGATCCCGAAAGCATCGTTGAAGTGGAGCAACGACAGCGGTTGCATGGCGAGGGTGATGGTGTTGACGAGCCGCGAGCTGTTGGCCTGGAAGAAATCGACCTTGCACTCGGCCGCCTGGCGTCCGAGGTTGACGACGCCGAAGTGGAGCAGCCGCGCCTGCTCGGGATCGCGGACGAGGTTGAGCAGCTCGGCCTTGGCGCCGGCGGCGAACTTGTTGGCGTCCGAGATGACCGGCACGGCCGACGTGGTGACGGCACCGTTCTGCGCGGTGGTGAGGAGGCGCGCGTCGGCCGCGAGCCCGGTCCCGAGCTCGATCGCCACCAGGCCCACCTTCCCGCTCTGCGCCACGTTGGTGACGTTGATGCTGGCGCCGGGAAGGACGGAGGTGGGGCTACTCGTGGCGCCGCGGCGGGTGCCGTCGGTGTCGGCCTCGAGGTAGGTCGCGGTGAAGGATGCCGTCGCGGTGCCGTTGTTGGAGATCCACAGCTCGGTCGCGCTGCGGCTGCTGTCGTTGGCCACCGCCGGGTTCAACGCCGGCACGTAGACCTCGGCGGCGGCCAGCGGAGCCGCGGCGAGCAGGGCGATAGCGGCGATCTGCGCGATTCGTCGCAGCATGTCAGTCGAACCCTCCAAACGAGCGGGCAGACTCTTGGGGCGAAGGCTCGTTTTAGTGGGTTCTATGCTACCGCAACAAAGTCGCGACCGCAATGCAGGCGGAGCTCGCCTCGGACGCGGGGCCGCCCAGCCCCACGCCCGCGGTGCGACGCGCCAGCTCGCCGCGCGTCAGTCGAGGGTCACGCGCATCGTGTATTCGTTGCGCGTGTCGCCTTGCAGGCTCACCCGCCAATAGACGGTGGTGAAGCGCCGCGGGCCGCCCTCGAGCGAGATCTCCTCGGTGTCGTCGGTGGAGAGCGAGGCGGTCACCACGTTGCCGGAGGCGCAGCTGGTCTTGCCCTGGAGCTCGAGGTCGCCGTCGGCGTTGACGAAGTCGAGGTGGACGGTCACTTTCTTCCCCTTCGGCACCCGCATGCGGTACCAGTCGTCGTCGTTGGCCTTCGCTACCAGTCCGTCCATGGTCCCTGGCGCCACCGTGCGGGCGTGCGCGCAGTTGTCGTTGTCCTCCGCCGCGTCGTCGGCGCCGGCGCCGAGGAACGGCTCGATGCGGGGGTAGGTCGCCGCGAAGGAGCCGAAACAGTCATACGTCTCATGGCCGCAAGACGACGGGCCGCCGAGCAGCTGACCGAAGAGCTGGAGGGTGTCGGCACGGAAGATCCCGGCGCCGGAAGAGCCCGGCTCGGTGGGGCCGTCCGTCCAATCGATCCGCACCAGCTTCTTGCCGCGGAAGGAGCGCGTGCACTGGCGCGCGTCGGCGTCGACGACGCCGAAGCTCACCCGCTTGAAGTCGCCGTCGGGGTGATGGATGGTCAGCGATTCCGTCCCCCCTTCGGGCATGTCGCTGGTCCAACCGGCGAAGGTGGGGTTGGGCGGCAAGGCGCCTTTCACCCGCAGCAGGGTGAAATCCGACACCGTGCTGGTGCTCACCAGGGAGGTGCCCAGCGAGTGGGGCAGCGAGCTCAGCGACGGCACCTGGCCGTTGCACGCGGCGCTCTTGTAGAACCACACCAGCTCCGTGTCGGCAGCATCCGCGTTGCTGTGGACGCAGTGGTTGGCGGTGAGGAAGAGCGGCGTGCCGTCGTGGCTGAGGTCGGCGATCAGCGTTCCGGTGCAGGCCCGGTCGGGCATGAGGACCAGGGCCACGGCGCGCTCGACTTCGGCGAGCTCGCCATAGCAGCTGACGTCGTTGTTACAAGAGCCAGCCTCCTTGGCCTGCCAGGCCTCGTGCACCAGGTCGCGGTAGACGTGCAGCAGCCGATCGACGCGGAACGGCAGCTCGTCGCCGCTCGCGCCGCGCGGAGCGAGGTATTCGACGCGGACGCGCTCGCCGGGGAAGGTTCCCGTCCACAGGGCGCTGCGCTGCCGCGACGCGGGAGAGCCCTGGCGGACCTCTGCCCGCGCCGCCGCCTCCTGGGGCTCCGCGGCGGGTGCGTAGATCGCTAGCTCGGCGCCGGGCGGGAGCGCCAGCGCGCTGAGGTGGAGCCGTAGGCCGAGCGCGTTGGGCGAGACCACGTCGGCCACCCACAGCCGGCGACCGTCGGGCAGGTCGGTCCAGGCGCCATCCGCGGCGCTCAAGTCGAGGGTGCGGGGTGTGGCGTACTGGAGGACCTTGGTCTGGTCGTCGCCGCCCTGGGCGGTGCTCTTCTCGGCTGCGGCGAGGGTACGGTTGTCGAGCGCGGATAGCGCGAGCTGCGGAGCGTGCGAGGTATCGAGGCCGACCTTCCGCGAAGGCAGCTGCCGTGCAGACTTCGCTGCACTGGGGAGTTGCAGCGTGTAGCCGAACGTCTGC
>DATNCU010000286.1:0-2714 GCA_035607145.1 Thermoanaerobaculia bacterium | reverse complement strand
CCTGGAGACCATCGCCCGCGGCACTCCCGGCTTCTCCGGCGCCGACCTCGCCAACCTCGTCAACGAGGCCGCCCTCGTCGCCGCCCGCCGCAACAAGGTGAAGGTGTCGATGGAGGACTTCGAGTTCGCCAAGGACAAGGTGCTGATGGGGGTCGAGCGCAAGACGCTGGTGATCACCGACGACGAGAAGCTGGTCACCGCCTTCCACGAGGCCGGGCACGCCATCGTCGCCGTCTTCTGCCCCGGCCACGACCCGCTGCACAAGGTGACCATCATCCCGCGCGGCCGCGCCCTCGGCCTCACCATGCAGCTGCCCACCGAGGACAAGTACACCTACAAGAAATCGTTCCTCGAGCACCAGATCGCCATCCTCATGGGCGGCCGCGTGGCCGAGGAGCTGACGCAGGGCGAGATCACCACCGGCGCCGGCAACGACATCGAGCGCGCCACCGACCTGGCGCGGCGGATGGTCTGCGAGTGGGGGATGTCCGACCTCGGACCGCTCTCCTACGGCGACAAGGAAGAGCCGGTCTTCATCGGCCGCGACTTCGCGCAGCGCGCCGACTACAGCGAGACCACGGCGCAGCGCATCGACGCCGAGGTCAAGCGCATCGTCAACGCCGGCTACGAGCTGGCGAGCAGCATCCTCAGCGAGCAGCGGGCGGTCCTCGAGCGCATCGCCAACGAGCTGCTGGAGAAGGAGTCGCTCGACGGCGCCACCGTCTACGCCATCATCGAGGAGATGACCGGCCTGTCGCTACCGCGGCCAAAGGAGCCGATGCGGCCGAAGCCCGGCGGCCCGCCGGGCGGCGTGATCGCGCCGGACCCCGAGGGCGAGCGGGTGCCGCCGCTGGGCGGTCTCGAGCCCGGAGTGGCTACGGCGCGGGTGGCGACGGCGCGCATCGGGCTGGACGGGCTGGCTGAGTTGGGCGCGAGCCCGCGGGGCACAGCGGCCGAGTGATCCCTTGAAGGCCGCCGCCCCCGCTCCGCTCGTGCACAGCGAAGCACCGGCGCCGGCGGCCTCCCATTCCTGGCGGCTCGCGCTGCCGCGCGGCCGCAGGCTCGCGCTCGGCGGCGGGCGGCCGCTGGTCATGGGGGTGCTCAACCTCACCCCCGACTCGTTCAGCGACGGCGGATGGTTCCTCGACCCCGAGCCGGCGGTGGCGCACGCGCGGGCGATGCTGGCGTCGGGGGCGGATCTCCTCGACCTCGGGGCCGAGTCGACGCGGCCGGCGGGGAAGACCTACGGCGCCGGGGCGGCGACCGTGTCCGCGGACGAGGAGCTGGCGCGCCTGCTGCCGGTGCTCGAAGGCTTGCGCGGCGAAACCGACGCCGTGCTGTCGGTGGACACCCGCAAGGGAGCGGTGGCGCGCGCCGCCCTAGCCGCCGGCGCCGACCTGATCAACGACGTGAGCGCGCTCGGCGATCCCGAGCTGGCGGCGGCGGTGGCCGCGGCAGGCTGCCCGGTGGTGCTGATGCACAGCCGCGGCGACCTCGCGGACATGCACCTGCACGCGCGCTACGACGACGTGGTAGCCGAGGTGCGCGCGGAGCTCGCGGCGGCGCTCGCCCGCGTCGAGGCCGCGGGCATCGACCCCGCGCAGGTGGTGCTCGACCCCGGCATCGGGTTCGCCAAGACGCGCATGCACAACCTGGCGCTGCTGCGGCGCCTCGACGCCCTCGCCACGCTCGGCCGCCCGCTGCTCGTCGGCGCCAGCCGCAAGAGCTTCATCGGCGAGCTCACCGGCGCGCCACCAGCCGAGCGCCTCGCCGGCAGCCTCGCCGCCGTCGGCTGGGCGGCCCGCCACGGCGCCGCCATCGTGCGCGTGCACGACGTCGAGGCGACGGTGCAGTTCCTCGCCGTGGACGCGGCGATCGCGGCGGCGGACCGCGCATGAACGCCATCCTCCAGTTCCTCCAGCTGATCACCTGGCGCGACGCGTTGGACGTGCTGCTGGTGGCGGTGGTGATCTACAACCTGCTGCTGCTCATCCGCGGCACGCGGGCGGTGCAGATCGTCTACGGCATCCTGCTGCTGGCCGCCTTCTACTACCTCGCCCGTTGGTTCGACCTGCTGACGCTGGAAACGGCGCTCTCCGCCTTCCTCACCTTCCTCCCCTTCGCCATCATCGTCCTCTTCCAGGACGAGATCCGCCGCGCCTTGGCGCAGTTCGGCAGCAAGCCGATCTGGGGCATCGGCTCGCACCAGCGCATCGAATCGGTGTTCCACGAGATCGTCCTCGCCGCCACCGCGATGTCGGCGCGGCGCATGGGCGCGCTCATCGTCCTCGAGCGCATGGAGGGGCTCAAGAACTTCGTCGACAACGGCATCCGTCTCGACGCCGTGGTCTCCTACGACCTGCTGATCAACGTCTTCAACTCGCACACCCCGCTGCACGACGGCGCGGTGATCGTGCAGGGCGACCGGCTCGCCGCCGCCGCCTGCTACCTGCCGCTCACCCGCACCGCCGAGCTGTCCAAGGAGTACGGCACCCGCCACCGCGCCGCGCTCGGCATCAGCGAGGAGACCGACGCGGTGGCGCTGGTGGTCTCCGAAGAGACCGGCCGCGTCTCGGTGGCGTACCAGGGCGAGCTGATCCGCGACCTCGACTCCAACGCGCTGCGCAACACGCTCTACAAGCTGCTCATCACCGACCTCTACCCCAAGGGCGGCCGCCGCTCGTGGAGGCGGCGGTGAGCAAGCGCGCGCGGCT
>DATNCU010000282.1:0-3154 GCA_035607145.1 Thermoanaerobaculia bacterium | reverse complement strand
TCGAGCCCCTGCCGCACGCGCTCCTGATCGGGGTTGGTCGCCAGCGCGTTGGAGTTGTAGACGAACAGCACGTCGATCGGCGGATCGCTCGAGGTCAGGAGCGCTTCGCCGAGGTGGTTCATGTTGATCTCGCGCGTTCTGGGCTCAGGCTCGCGCACGGCCACCGCCTCGTCGACCTTCCACGCTCCCGAGTTGCTCATCGTGTAACCGCCGCCGCGGACGCCGAACTTGCCGCCCACCGCCGGCAGCGCGAGAACCGCAGCCACCGCCGAGCCGCCGTTGCGGTTGCGCTCGAGGCCCCAGCCGCAGCGGATCACCGCCGGCGAAGATTCGGCGTAGAGCCGCGCGAAGGCTTCGATCTGCGCCGCCGGAATGCCGGAGGGCTCGGCTGCGCGCTCCGGCGTCCACTCCGCGGCGCGCCGGCGCAGCTCGTCGCCGCCGGTCGCGTGCTCAGCGAGGAACGCCTCGTCGGCGCGGCCGTTCTCGAACAGCCACCGCATCACCGCCAGCGCCAGCGGCAGGTCGCCGCCGGGGCGCACCTGCAGGTGCAGGTCAGCCTGCTTGGCGAGCGGCGTCGCGCGTGGATCGACCACCACCAGCTTCGCGCCGCGCCGCTGCGCATCCTGCACGACGGGGACGAGGTGGATGCCGGTGGCGGAGGGGTTCATCCCCCAGATCACGATCAGCTGCGCGTGCACGTAGTCGGTGAACGCGACTCCCGGCATCTTGCCGTAGAGGCCGATCGCCGCACGCCCGGTGGCGGCGGCACAGACGGTGCGCAGCAGCGTGGAGGCGCCGAGGCGGCGGAAGAGCCGCGCGTCGAACGCCTCGTGGGTGAGCATGCCGTTGCTGCCGCCGTAGCGGTACGGCAGGATCGACTCGCCGCCGAAGCGCTCGCGGGCGGCGCGCAACCGGTCGGCGATGGTGGTGAGCGCCTCGTCCCAGGAGATGCGCTCGAAGCGCCCCTCGCCCTTCTTGCCGACGCGCCGCTCCGGGTAGAGCAGCCGATCCGGGCCGTACAACAAGTCCGGAATGTGCCGCACCTTCGAGCAGATGAACCCCTGCGTGTAGGGGTTGCGGCGGTCGCCGTCGAGCTTGGTGACGCGGCCGTCCTCGACCTTCACTTCGAGGCTGCAGGCGTCGGGGCAGTCGAGAGGACAGGCGCTGGTACGGGTGGTCGCGGGCATGGCGAGATCTTACGCCGCCGAGCACGCGGCGGCCGCACCCGACCGCCGCTTTACGCCGCCGTCCGCTGTGCCAGCTTGCTGTGCCGCACGCCGTAGACGAAGTAGAGCACCAGGCCGATGCCTAGCCAGATGCCGAAGCGCATCCAGTTCTTGATGCCGAGCTCGGTCATCAGGTAGCCGCAGGTGAGCACGCCCATCACCGGGATCAGCGACAGCCGCTTGGTGAAGCACAGCACCGCAAGAATCCCGCTGCCGATCAGGAAGACGATGAGCGGGATCTGGTGCTTGAACACCGCCCAGCCGTGGATCGCCGGATCGGTCGGGTCGGTGAATGCGAGCCAGCGCATCAGCGCCTCGCGCTGGAAGAAGACCACGTAGATCCAGCCGCCGACGTAGAGCGTGGGGATGATCCACCGCGAGTCGACGTACTTGACGTAGCGCCCCGACTTGGTGGCCGTGTCGCCGAGCAGCAGCACGCCCGCCGACACCAGCACGAACGCGAACAGGGTGCCGATGCTGGTGAGGTCGGTGACCTCGGTCAAGTTCATGAACAGGGCCGGCACCGCCACCAGGAGCCCCGTCATCAGCGTCGAGAACCAGGGCGTCTTGAAGCGCGGGTGGATGGCCGAGAAGATCGGCGGCAGCAGCCCGTCGCGGCTCATCGACATCCAGATGCGCGGCTGACCGAGCTGGAAGACCAGCAGCACGGTGGTCATCGCCACCACCGCCGAGATCGCCACCACGCCGCGCAGCCAGGGGATGTTGGCGCCGGCGGGGCCGAAGACGAAGGCGAGCGGGTCGCCGACCTGCAGCGTGTCGTAGCGCGCCATGCCGGTGAGCACCAGCGCGATGAGCACGTAGAGTACGGTACAGATCACTAGCGAGAGGAACATGCCGCGCGGCAGGTCGCGCCGCGGGTTCTTGCACTCCTCCGCCGTGGTGGTGATGGCGTCGAAGCCGATATAGGCGAAGAAGACGCCGGAGACCCCCTTGAGCACGCCGGTGATGCCGTTGGGCGCGAAGGGATTCCAATTCGCGGGGTCGATGTAGAAGGCGCCGACGCCGATGACGACGAAGATGATGGCGAGCTTGAACACCACCATCGCGTTGCTGGCGCGCTTGGACTCGCGGATGCCGATGAAGACGAGCAGGGTGATGAAGGCGACGATGACCAGCGCCGGCAGGTCAGCGATAACGCGCAGGCTGCCCAGACGCGGCGCGGTCGTCCACGCCGAGAACGCCTCGCCGAGCCGTGCCACGTCGGGGTTGCCGGCGATCGCCTCGGGCGTCGCCGCGGCACCGAGCGCCTCGCTCACCGCGTGGTAGCCGCGCGCGGCGGTGAGGTAGTCCATCGTCATCCACGCCGGCAGGTGGATGCCCTCGAGCGAGCCGATGCGGATGCTGCTGAGCAGGCTCGTGAAGTAGTCGCTCCACGAGATCGCCACCGCGATGTTGCCGATGGCGTACTCGATGAGCAGGTCCCAGCCGATGATCCACGCCACCAGCTCGCCGAAGCTGGCGTAGGCGTAGGTATAGGCGGAGCCGGAGATCGGCACCCGCGAGGCGAACTCGGCGTAGCACAGCGCCGAGAACGCGCAGGCGATGGCGGTGAAGACGAAGAGGAAGACCACCGCCGGCCCGCCGTAGAAGCAGGCGTTGCCGATGGCCGAGAAGATCCCGGCGCCGATGATGGCGGCGATGCCGAAGGCGGTGAGGTCGACGACGCCGAGGCTGCGTTGGAGGTGGGCCTCGCCGCTACTCGGCCCCCCCTCCCCGCCGAACCCCTGCTCGGCGTCCTGCTGGATGAGCGCGATCGGTTTCTTCCGGAAGAGCGTCGCCGCGTTCAAGGGCACCTCTCAGCTTGGATGGAGCGGGCGGACTCTAACAGCAGTCCGCTCGCGGCCTGCCGCCGCGTCGGCCAAAGTCCGGCCGCCGGCGGGCGTCGGGCGGCGACCCAGCGAACCCCG
>DATNCU010000249.1:0-4502 GCA_035607145.1 Thermoanaerobaculia bacterium | reverse complement strand
CTCGAGCTGCGCGTAGCCGGCCTGGCGGTAGGCGTCGAGCGTCGGCGGGTTGGAGAGCGTCGCCACGCCGGCGGCGTGTACGGGTTGCCCGGCCTCGAGAAGGCGGGGTTGACGCCGCGCAGCAGGTCGGTGACGAAGCCGGTGAGCTCGCTGTTGTAGTAGTCGATGGTCACGAAGGCCTTGCCGCCGAGGATGCCGCTGTAGCCGACCTCCCAAGTCTTGATCTCTTCCACGTCGAGCGCGTTGTTGCCGCGCGCCAGCACCGGCACGCTGGCGAGACGCGGGTCGAGCGCGGCGAGGGCGGAGAGCGCCGTCGTCGGCAGGCCGGCCGGCGCGGCGAGGAAGAACTCCGAGTAGTTGGGCGACTGGAAGGCCTCGTTGTAGGTGAGGCGGATGGTCTGGTTCGGCGTCGGCGCGATGACGAACGCCACCTTGGGCGAGAACTGCCCGTCGTGGAGATCGCTGTCGTCATAGCGGCCGGCGGCGAGCGCCTTGAACTTGGGGGTGAAGGAGTACTCGAGCTGCGCGTAGCCGGCCTGGCGGTAGGCGTCGAGCGTCGGCGGGTTGGAGAGCGTCGCCACGCCGGCGGCGTTGCGGGTGTCGATCTCCTCTTCCTTGTATGAGGCGCCGGCGATGACGCGGCCCTTGGTGCCCGCGAAGTCGGCGTTGCCCTGGACCTCCACCGCCCAGTTCTGCTCGTCGAGCGCCAGGTTGGCGCCGGAAGCGAGCGCGGTCTGCTTCGGGGCCTCGCGCTTGTTGTAGTAGGAGAGCACGTTGAAGTGCGGGTGGGAGAAGTTGGCGCGTGCCCACGGGCGGTCCTGCTCGAGGATCTGCACGCGGCCGATACCGGTCTGCACCACCACGCCCTCGACGTAGGAGCTGCCGCCCTCGAGGGTCAAGAAGCTCTCGCCGAAGTAGTGGTCGAACCGCAGGCCGGCGAGCCACAGCTTGTCCTCGGTGAGCTTGAGTGGCGTCGCCTCACGGGCGGTGAAGCAGCTGCGCGTCGCGGCGGCGCCGGGAGCGAGCTCGGCGGCGCTGCAGAAGTGGCTGTACTCGACGCGGGCGTTGCGCGACTGGTAGAAGTCGTCGCTGTTGGTGTAGCTGCCGTTGACCTTGAGGTAGTTCGACTCCGAGAGGCCGCCCGACCAGCGGGCGTCGCCGCGCAAGGTCGAAAGCTCGCCGGCGGTGAGCTGCACAGTGCCGCCCTCGCTGAAGCGCGGCTGCTTGGTGGTGAGCACCAGCACGCCGTTGTAGGCGTTGGTGCCGTAGAGCGCCGAGCTCGGCCCGCGCACCAGCTCGACCGAGGCCATGTCGCCGATCGACGACATCGAGGCCCAGTCGTTGCTCGACAGGAACGGGATCGTCGGGTCGCGGCCGTCGATGAGCGCCGGCACGCGGCGGTTGAGCGAGCTGTTGAAGCCGCGGGTGTTGAGGTTGAAGTCGTAGAGGCCGCTCTGCGTCACCTCGGCGCCGGGGGTGAACTCGAGCACCTTGGCGAGCTGGCCGGTGGAGGTCTCACGCGACAGCTCCTGCTCGGAGACGACGGTGACGGCGGCCGGCGCCTCGACGATGCGCTCGCGGCGGCGCGACGCCGAGTAGACGGTGATGGTCTCGGCGTAGCTGACGTCCCAGTCGACCGTCTGGTCCAGGCGCGCCGTCTTGCCGGGCTCGACGGTGACCTGCGCCTCCTGCGAGTTGTCGCCGAGCGAGAAGCTCACGGTGTAGCTGCCCGGGGGCAGCCCGGTGAGCAGGTAGTTGCCGTTGTCGTCGGTGATCTCGGCCATCGCCGCTTCGTTGATGACGACGGTGACGCCGGCGAGCGGCCCGCCGGTGCCGGTGACGCTGCCGGCGAGCTGGCCTGAGCCCTGCGCCGCCGCCATCGCCGGCAGCAGAGCCATCGCCAGGGTGAACAGGAGACGCTTCGGGCTCATCGCGGAGACCTCCTCGGTGAGTGGAGCGTGGAGCTACGCGGCCACTCTGGACGCCGGCCGCCGGCCGGCTTCGCCACGAATCGCCGTGTTCTCTGCGCTGCGTTGTTGGCGTCGTTTATAACACAAGAAAAGGCACGCGACGCCTGGGCTACGCAAAGATCTGCGGGGTCTGCGGCAGCGCGGCCTGGTCGGTCTCGACGAGCCGCCCCTTGCCGTCGCGGTAGCGGCCGCGGCCGGTGTGCAGCAGGCAGCAGTTGCGGCCCAGGCGCTTGGCCTCGTAGAGGGCGGCGTCTGCTACCTGCAGCAGCTCCTCGGCGGTGCGGCTGGGGACCTCGGGGAAGGCGGCGATACCCGCCGAGACCGAGAGCGGCAGCCGCTCGCCCTCGTGGTCGATCTCGAGCGCTTCGACCTCGGCGCGCAGGCGCTCGACGATCGCCAGTGCCGCCTCGCCGCCGAGGCCGTCGAAGAGCATGGTGAACTCCTCGCCGCCGTAGCGGGCGCAGAGGTCCTGCTCGCGGGCGTGCCGCCGCAGCACCGCAGCGACGGCAACGAGCGCGCGGTCGCCGGCGGCGTGGCCGTAGCGGTCGTTGACGCGCTTGAAGAAGTCGAGGTCGAGGAGGGCGACGGCGATCGGGTTGCCGCTCTCGCGACTCGCTTCCAGTGCCGCCCGAAGTCGCACGTCGAGCACGCGTCGCAGCGCCGCGCCAGTGAGCGGGTCCTCGCTCGCCTGGGTGTCGAGCACGGCGCGGTGCACGAGCCCGGCGAGCTGCGGCAGCAGCTGCTCGAAGAGCGGCAGCGCCTCCTCGCGTAGGCGGCGCGGGTCGCACCAGAGGGTGAGGCGGGCGAGCTCGGCGCCGCCCGAGAGCAGGCGACGCTCGAGCAGCTGCCAGGCGACGCGGCGGTGCACGCCCGGCAGCGGCGGCGGATGGGCGGGGACGCGGGGCCACCCCTCGCGCAGCCCGCCATCTGGACCAGCGGGGCCGGCGTGCCAGCTGCCGCCGGCGCTGCCCGCCGCCGTCACCTCGAGGTGGAACCAGGAGAGTGGCAGCACCTGGCGGCACTCTTGGAGCACGCGCGCCGCCACGTCCTCGCTCGCCGACGGGCTCGCCACCAGGCGCTCGCCGGCGCGGCCGAGCTGCTCGAGCGCGGCGCGGCCGCTGTCCGCTTGCTGGCGTAGCCGGCGCTGGCGTCCAGCCTCGGCGGCGAGGGCGGCGCAGGCGACGAGTACAGCGGCGGCGAAGACCCAACCGGCGCGCTGCCCGACGAGAAGGATGAGGAGACCCAAGGCCCAGCCGGCCGCATCGAGCGTCAAGCCGCCCAGCGGGCGCCACCACGGGCCGAGCGGCTGCAGGCCGGCGAGCTGGCGCTGCAGCGGCGGCCCGGCGGCGACGACGAGGAGCCACGCGGCGGCCGCGGCGACGGTGCGCCCAGACAATGGCAGTGGGAGCAGCCACGCCCCTGCCGCGGCGCCGCCGGCGAGCGCGTGCAGCGCCGCGTCGTCGATGGCTCGTCTCGTGCGCGAGCGCGGCGAGCGCCGCTCGCGCGGTGCGAGCACCGGCGGCACCAGCGCGACCGCCGCGCCGGCGACCGCGGCCACCACCGCGACGGCGCCCCAACCGAGCGCCACGCGGGCGAGCGGCAGCGCCGCGACACCGACGCCGAGCCCCACACCCGCCGGCCGGTAGAGAGCGGCCGCGGTCGCCGCGGCGAGGAGCAGCAGTAGGCGCAGCAGCGAGGCGCCATCGTGCGGCAGCGTCCGGCCGGCGGCGAGCAGCAACGCAAGGCCCAGCACGGGCAGCAGCAGAGGCGCGAGCCGGGCCAGTGGAGCGCTGCTCAAGGACGGTACGCGGACCAGGCTCGATAGAGCGGAGGGGGTGGGCCGACTGCATGCTACGCTGCCGACCCCGCCGAGACAACGCCGCGCCGGGCTCGTGCTCGGCTCGCGGCGCTGAGTCGGCGACATACGGCACGCCTCGTTCGTCTCCGCCACAACACTCGCCCAGTGCCGAAGACTTCAGCAGCCCCGCGTCCGCTCTTGGCGCGCGAAGTCGACCAAGAGCCCGAGCAGCTCGACCGCGGCGTGCCGCCGCGCGAGGCCGAACGTGCGTTGCGCGATCTCGAGCGGGTGTACCACCTCTTCCTCGCCGGCGGCCGCGACCTGCGGCGGTTGGTGCTGCGCGAGCTCGCGGCAGCCGGCGACAGCAGCGCCACTGCCGGCTGGTGCCTCGACCTCGGCGCGGGCGGTGGCCACATCGGCGCCGACCTGGTGCGCGACGCCGCCCGCAGCGGCCGCACCGTCAAGGTGATCGGCGTCGACGCCAAGCTCTCGCACCTGCTCGCCGGGCGCCGTTTCGGCTCCCCGCAGCTGCCGCTAGTTGCCGACGCCGAGGCGCTGCCGCTGCGCGACGGCGCCCTCGGCTGCGCCTTCTCGCATCTCTTCTTCCACCATTTCGACGCTGCCGAGAACCGGCGCGTGCTCGCCGAGATGGGCCGCGTGGCGAGGAGCGTGGTGGTGGTCGACCTGCGTCGCGGCCGTCTCCTGCGGTGGCTGGTACGGCCGGGGCTCAAGCT
>DATNCU010000224.1:0-2251 GCA_035607145.1 Thermoanaerobaculia bacterium | reverse complement strand
CTGGCTCGCGCGACGAGCACCACGAGCGCCGCCAGCGCGGCTCGCGCCAGGGTCAGCCTCCGTCCCGGTGACTCGCACATCGCGCAGGACCTCCGCAGTCTTCTGAGGTGGCGGGCAGCATAAGCGCCCGCCCGGATCCTGCGCGGCGACTCCGGTCGGCCGCTTCCCGAGCAGCCGCCAGCGCGCGTGGTGGCAGCCGTCAATTCATTCCACACTGTGGAAGAAATTGAAGGCGGGACCGGAACGCCCCGTCCAGGTTGCCGAACGCGGCCGAGCGCCCCATTTCGCAGGGTAATGCCCCGCGTGGAACCCGACCGAGCCGGCGCGCTCGGGCCTCAGGCGGGCTCGGGGTGCTTCGCGCGGTACTCCGCGAGCAGTCCGCGCAGCCAGTCGGCCGCCAGACGCGTCGTGCCGTCCGGCATCTTCACGAGGTAGGGCTTGCCCGAGAGGATGCTCTTGCTGGCCGCCTTGTCGATGAAGTCCTCGGGCGTCTTGATGTCCTTCTTGAAGTGCTCGTACTTGCCGCGGATGTGAGCGGCCGCCTCGGCCGCCGTGTGCTCGCTCCCGTTGCGGATGAAGGTCAGGCCCGACTCGCCGATGCGCGCGAGCAGGTACTCGACGACCGCCGCGACGTCCTCGGCGCGCGGCGGCGCGGGCGCCGGCGGCGGGACCGGAGCCGGCACGGCCGGCGCGCCAGCAGGCGGGGCGGGCGGCGCCGCCGGATCGGTTGCGGCACCCGTCACCGGCGTGCTGGCCGCCGCCCCCTTCGCGCGCGTCTCGGGCGATCCACACGCGACGAGCAGGGAGGCCACCAGGGCCAAGGCCGCCCCGGCGAGCGGCACCGTCATGTCGAAGAGATTGCGACTGCTGGACATCGGTCGTCGGGCCAGCCATCAGGGCCCGCACCTGGACAACGGTCAGCAAACTGCGGTCCGCAGTCGCCACGCGCGCCGCCCGGCCGATCCCTTCGCCCGGGCCGCGCACCCGCTCGGCGCCGGCTCGCCGCGGGCTCGCCGCGGGCTCCGCCCCGGCGCCCGCTCCTGAAATCGGAGCCAGCCTCTTTGCACACAGCGACCCGCTCGCAGCCCGTTCGCGGCCCGCTCGCCGCCCGCTCGCCGCCCGCCGCCGGCACCGCTTTTCCGACGCTCGCCGCGCCCGGCGCGGTGATCATGGCCCCCCGGTGGACACGCCCGACGACCGCGTCGCCTCGCCCGCCGCCGCCACGCCGGCCGCCGCTCTCGTCGCGCTGGCGGTCTACCTGGCCGTCGCCGCGACGCTGCTCCAGAGCGCGCTCTTCGGCGACGACGTCGTCTCGCCGGGCGCCTACTTCGCGCAGAGCGGCCCCTTCCCCGTCGCGCTGCGCCAGCAGGTGCCGGAGGGCATCAACCTGCTCTCCGACCGCGTCAACCAGTTCATGCCCTGGCTGCGCTACGCGGCCGACAGCTACGCCATCGACGGCCACCTGCCGCTCTGGAAGAGCCTGGCCAGCTGCGGCGCGCCCTTCGTCGGCAACGGGCAGTCGGCGCTCTTCTTCCCGACGAACCTGCTCGCGATCCTCATCGGCGCGCCGCCCTGGGTGCACGCCGCGCAGTCGCTGATCAAGCTGGCCGCCGGCGCCTTCTGCGCCTACCTCCTCGCGCGCCACCTGCGCCTCTCCTTCCTCGCGGCGCTGCTCGCGGGCCTCGTCTTCGGCTTCGGCGGCTTCCAGGCCGTCTTCCTCCAGCACCCCCACACGAACGTCTCGCTGCTGCTGCCGCTGCTGCTGCTCGCGGCCGACCGCGCCGTGCTGTCGCCCACCCGCGGACGCATCGCGTGCCTCGCCCTCGTGGCCGGCCTGCAGCACCTCGGCGGACATGCCGAGACCGCCGCGCACAGCCAGCTCGCGGCGGCGGCGCTCGGGCTGCTGCGCGCCTGGTCGCTGCGTCGCGCGCCGCCCGGCACGACCTCCACGCTCGCGGCCCCGCTCGGACGTCGGCTGGCCGCGCTCGCCGGCGGCCTGCTCCTCGGTGCGGCGCTCGGCGCGATCCAGATCCTGCCGCAGCTCGAGTACATCTCCGAGAGCGACACGCTGGACCTGCGCACGCGTCTCGCCGACGAGCTCGCGGCCACGGCGCAGCCGCTCGCCCCGCGCCTGCTCTTCCTGGCCGCGCTCGCGCTGGCGCTGCTCTGCGTCCGCCACCTCGCTCGCGGCCGCCGACCGCTCGGGCTCGCCGTGGCGGCGGCCGTCCTCCTCGCGGCCGTCGCGCTCGGC
>DATNCU010000208.1:0-4670 GCA_035607145.1 Thermoanaerobaculia bacterium | reverse complement strand
CCGGCGAGCAAGCCGCCGTCGAGCACGGCGATGCGCACCTCTCCCGGGTTCTCCGCGTTGATCAGCATGCGTCGTGTCACGCGCTCTCCGTTCGGGCTATGTTGCGGGGGCGCCGAGCACTTTCAGATGTGCGCGCGCTCTCCGATTTATCCGGGGTTGCCGGCTGCATTCAGGGGGTTGGCTGGGCGGACGAAACGAGGGGAGGAAGGTCGACCCACCGGGCCGCAAGCGTAGCCGATGCAGGGCCTTCCGGCAAGCGCGCCCGGCGCCGAGCACGTAGCGGAGCCCGCCGCCGCTACCTGCGTTACGATGCGGCGCCATGGGCACCTGCCCCTACTGCGGCACGCCGTACCCCGAGGGCGCTACCTATTGCGGCTCGTGCGGGCAGCCCGTCGCCGACGCTGCTGCGGCGACCGCGGCGAAGCCCGACCGCACGATGCGCTGGGTAGTGATCGCCGCCGTCGGCGGCGGCTGCCTGCTGCTGCTGATCGCGGTGACCGGCATCGTCGCCGCGCTCATCATCCCCAACTTCCTCGACGCGCTGCAGAAGGCAAAGCAGAAGCGCACCATCGCCGACGTGCGCACGATCTCCACCGCGCTCGAGTCGGCGCGCGCCGACGACAACCATTACCCGAACGTCGGCGACTCGGCGTCACTGGGCACGGTGCTGGCCGCGCACGGCTACAGCGGCAACGGCCAGGACGCCTGGCAACGTCCGCTGCGCTTCACCTGCCTGCAGCCCGAGGGCGAAGGCTGCGCCAGCTACGAGCTCGCGAGCGCCGGCAAGGACGGCGTCTTCGAGCACGACCCGGGCGAGTACCCGTCGGAGTCCTTCGAGACCACCGCCTACGACTCCGACATCGTGATGAGCGACGGCATGTTCAGCCGCTGGCCCAGCGGCCAAGGGCGCTCGCCGAGCGGCGGCGACGGCTAGCTCCTGCCTAGCCGCGATTGCCGGGCCGCCGCCGGCGTCGCTTCGGAGCTCCGCCGTACTCGCTCGCCGGCTCGTGGACTTCTTCTGCGAGCGCCGCGAGGAGGAGGTCGGGAGCTATCGCACGCACGAGTCCCTGCCTGAACCCTGCCGGGTCACGAGTAGCAAGCACATCGCAGCGTGCTGCCTCTGCCGCAGCTGACGTCACTGAGTCCTCGAAATCGGCCCCCTCGACAAGAGCGGCACGCCGCAGCACGGCGTCGTCGACGGACGCCACTCTCAAGAATGACAATAGATACTTCACGGCCTGGTGCGCGGTGGCCCGGTCTCGTTGCTTGGCAGTGAGATAGAAGATGGTAGTGAAGGCGTGAGCCGCGAGGAAACCCTCGCAGCGGCCCGCCTCGAGAGCTGAGAGCAACGCAGCGGACACCGCGCTGTGCGGCTCTCTATCGAGGACCACGTCGAGCGCGACGTTGGTGTCGACGAGGATTCTTCTCACCGGAACTTGCGCTCGAGGTAGCGGTAGTAGTCCTCCGGGTCGGCACCCTTGGCGATGCCCCGCAACCGCGCGACCATCGGTGTCAGCTCGGCATCGTCGGGAGGCCGACTGATGCTGTCGAGCATGCGCTCGACGATCGCCGAGACTGACGTTCCGCGAGCCGCGGCGTAGCGCTTGGCACGGGCGATGACGTTGTCGTCAACGCTGAGGGTCAACTTGGCCACGTACGTATCTTATTGAGATTCGCGCTACGTATCAAGTGAACCTAGCGCCGCCCCGCTGCCACCACTCGTTCCAACTTCTCCAACCCGCGCTCGACCTCCTCCATCGGCGGGCCGAAGGAGAGCCGCACGTGCTGGCGGAAGCGGGCGAGGCGGCGTGAGCGGCGTTGGCCGGGGTTGACGTCGAAGAAGACGCCGGGGACGCAGATCAGCTTCTGCGCCAGCGCGGCGCCGAAGAAGGTCATGCAGTCGTCGAGCGGTTCGGGGAGGCCGGCGAGGGAAGCGAAGACGTAGAAGCTCCCCTCCGGCTCGAGGTCGACGCCGAGGCCCAGCTCGCGCACGCGGCGCACCATCAGCTCGCGCTTGGCGAGGAACGCGCGGCGCACCGCGGCGAGCTCGGCCTCCACCGTCGCCGGCTCGAGCAGCGGCACCGCGGCGCGTTGAAGCGGCCGCGAGCCGCCGCCGTCGAGGAACGATCCGGCGCTCGCCAGCGCTTCGATGACCCGCTTGGGTCCGAGCGTCCAGCTCACCCGCCAGCCCGGGTAGCGCCAGTTCTTGGTCAGGCCGTCGAGGATCACCACCGGGTCGAGGTCGACGTCCTCGACGTAGCGCGCGGCGCTCTCCATCGGCGGCGCGCCCGCCGCCCACACGTAGTGTGAGTAGAACTCGTCGATGAGCAGCGCGCAGCCGAGCTCGCGCGCCGTCGACACCCAGGCCGCGAGCTCGTCGCCCCACACCAGCCGGCCGGTGGGGTTGCAGGGGTTCGACATCAGCACGCCGGACAGGCCGCGGCCGAGGATCTCGCGCCGCAGGTCGGCGGCGTCGAAGGCGAAGGCGCGCTCGGCGTCGAGCAGGATCGGCGTCGGCAGAAAGGCGCGAAAGATGTCGAGCAGCTCTTCGTAGGCGGTGTAGTCGGGGAGGAAGTGGCCGAGGTGGATCTGGCCGAGCGACGCCGCAACGCGGGTAAGCGCGGCTCGGCCGCCGCCCGCGATGCAGACGTTCTCGGCGCTGTACTGCGAACGCAGGCCGCGGCGGTAGGTGCGGTTGTAGAAGTCGGCCACCGCCGCGCGCAGCTCGGGCAAGCCCGCCACCGGCGCGTACTCCTGGTCGCGCGGGTCCACCGCCACCGCTTCGACACGCGGCGGCGCGCCCGGAAGGTCGCCGGTCTCCGGCTGCCCCTGTCCGAGGTTCGCCCACTCTGGATGCCCGGCGTGGTAGCCGCGCGCCGTCGCCTCCTCGGTGACGAAGATGACGCCCGTGCGCGGGACGGGCCGGAAGGCGCCGCCGAGGGTAGCGGCCCCCTGGTTGGGACGAAAATGGTCGCCGCGGTCCATGGGCCGCGGAGAGTAGCAGCGGCCACCGCGTGGCCGCAGTGAACCGCGTTTGGCGCGCGATCGCCGCTAGCCGGCGCGCTTCTCGAAATCGCGCAGGAAGGCGACCAGCGCCTCGACGCCCTCGACCGGCAGCGCGTTGTAGATCGACGCGCGCAGGCCGCCGACGGCGCGGTGGCCCTTCAAGCCGACGAGGCCGGCCGCCGTCGCTTCCTTGGCGAAGCGTTCCTCCTGCGACTCGTCGGCGAGGCGGAAGGTGACGTTCATCCGCGAGCGGCTTTCGTTCTCCGCCGTCGGCCGGTAGAAGTCGGTGGCGTCGAGCGCGTCGTAGAGCAGGCGCGCCTTTGCCTCGTTGCGCTCGCCGATGCCGGCGAGGCCGCCGTGGCGCTGCAGCCATTGCGTGCAGAGGTACGAGATGTAGATCGGCCAGGTGGGCGGCGTGTTGTAGAGCGAGTCCTTCTCGGCGTAGGTGCGGTAGTTGAGCATCGTCGGCAGCGTCTTCGGCGCGCGGGCGAGGAGCTCCTTGCGCGCCACCGCCACCGTCAGCCCGGCCGGGCCGAGGTTCTTCTGCGCACCGGCGTAGAGCAGCGCGTAGCGGCTGAGGTCGAGCGGCCGCGACAGGAAGTCTGACGACACGTCGGCGACGACCGGCGGCGCCACGGCCGGCGGGTCGCCCGGCCACTGCGTGCCGTAGATGGTGTTGTTGCTGGTGACGTGCAGGTAGTCGACGCCGTCGGCGACGTGGATCTCCTCCGGGCGCGGGATGCGGCGGAACTTCTCGCTCTCGCTCGTCGCCGCGATCTCCACCGTGCCGTGCTTCTGCGCTTCGGCCACTGCCTTCTGCGACCACTCGCCGGTCACCACGTAGGCGGCGCGGCCGCCGGTCATCAGGTTCATCGGCACCATCGAGAACTGCGTGCTGGCGCCGCCCTGCATCAGCATCACCACCCACTCGTCGCCGGCGCCGAGCAGCCCCTTGATGCCGTTCATCAGGCCGAAGTGGATCTCCTCGTACGGCTTGCTGCGGTGGGAGAGCTCCATCACCCCCATGCCGGTGCCCTTGTAGTCGAGCAGCGCCTCGCGCGCTTCGACGAGGACTTCCTCGGGCAGCGTGCCCGGGCCGGGGTTGAAGTTGATTACGCGGTGGGTCATCGGGATCTCCTCGGCTCTAGAACTCGTGCACGGCGAGGCCGGAACGCAGCTTGGGCTCGAACCAGGTCGACTTGGGAGGCATCATCCGGCTGGCGTCGGCCACCGCCATCAGCTCCGCCATCGACGTCGGATGGAGCGCGAAGGCGACGCCGTCGCCGCGGCGGTCGACGCGGCGCACCAGCTCCTCGGGGCCGCGGATGCCGCCGACGAACTCGATGCGCTGCGAGGTGCGCGGGTCGTCGATGCCGAGCAGCGGCGCCAGCACCAGCGACTGCAGGATGGCGGCGTCGAGGCTCGCCACCGGGTCGGGGTCGGCGATCGCGGACTCGGGCGCAGCGAGCTCGTGCCAGGCGCCGGCGAGGTACATCGAGAAGCGGCCGCGGCCGGACGGCACCGGCCCGCCCGGCCCGACGGTCATCACTTCGCGCAGCCGCGCCAGCAGCTCGTCGGCGGTCATGCCGTGGAGGTCGTGGACGACGCGGTGATAGGGCAGGATCTGCAGCTGGCCGGCGGGGAAGACGACGGCGAGGAAGTTG
>DATNCU010000204.1:0-6253 GCA_035607145.1 Thermoanaerobaculia bacterium | reverse complement strand
CGCCGGGGCCGAGCGCCTGCTCGGGACCGTCGGCCGCGGGCAGGCGCACGACCCGGCGGGCACGGTGCGCGCGATGTGTCGCCGACTCGGCGTCAGAACCGCGCCGAGGCGGTGAGCCGCAGCGTGCGCGCCGGCAGCCGGTAGAACTGCGCGTCGCCCAGCTCGCTCTCCGACACCGCCGCTCGCTCGTCGCCCAGGTTGTCGCCATCGAGGCGGACCTCCCAGCGGGGGAATCGGTAGCCGATGCCGGCGCCCCACTCGGTGTAGCTCGGCGCCAGCACCGTGTTGCGCCGGTTGAGGAAGCGGTCGCCCACCCACTCCACCGTCGCGTGGGCGTTGAAGCCCTGGGCCGGCGCCCAGGTGAGGCCGCTGCTCCACAGCCGCTTCGGGGCCAGCTCGGGCCGATTGCCCTTGAGCTGCGTCGGCACGCCGGGGTCGAAGAACTGCACGAACTCCTCGAACTTCGGGTCGTGCCAGCCGGCCGCGCCCTGCCAGGTGAGGTCGTCGAGCAGCTTCCAGCGCACCTCGAGCTCGTAGCCCTTGAAGCGCGACTTGCCGCCGTTGATGAGGCCGAGGTCCTGCGGCATCACCAGGTTCTTGAGGCGCATGTCGAAGGCGGTCGCCTGCCAGAAGAGGCGCCCTTCGGCGAGCGTGCCCTTCAAGCCCAGCTCCACGCTGTTGGAGGTCTCGGGCTCGAGGATGTCGGCCTCCGCCTCGGGTCCGAAGTCGATGGCCGCCGGCTTGAAGCTGCGCCGGTAGTCGCCGAACACCCAGACGCCGCCGTCCTCGTCGCCGAAGAGGAGGAAGCTCGCACCCAGCACGCCGGACACTTTGTCGTTCGACTTGCTGTCGCTCCCGCCCTCCTCCTCTTCGCCGGGACCCTCGACCTCGCCCGGCTCCTCCGCCTCGCCTTCGAGCTCCTCCTTGGTGTGGTTGACGCGCACGCCGGCGACGACGTCGACGCGCGGCGTCGGCTTCCAGTCGACCTGGCCGTAGACGCCGAGGAAGTCGCGCTCGTCCTCGAGCTCGGTCTCTTCGTCGACGTGGAGGCCGCCGCTCGACGGCACGCCGCGGCCGTCGAGGCGCACCGGGTACTCGAAGTTCTCGCTCTCCTGCTCGCCCTTGCCGAACAGCTCGTCGATGCCGACGATGAGCTGCAGGTCGCTGCCCGCGCCCCACAGCAGGTGGGTGTCGAAGTAGAGGTCGTCGAGCTCGCTCTCCTGGCGGAAGCCGTCGGCCGTCACCGTGGGCGCGTTCGAGATCTCGTCGCGGCGGATGAAGCCGCGCACCACGTCGCGCTTGGTGTGGGTGAGCGACAGCGTCGTGCTCCAGCTGCCGCCCGCGGCTGGGCGCTCGAAGCCGCCGGTCAGCGAATAGCGGTCGTGGTCGATCTTGGCGTCGCGCGGGTTGTGGTTGGCGTCGAGCGGGATGCGCGGGTCGAGGATGGTGAACGCGTTGCCGCGCGCGTGCGGGCTGTTGGGCACCTGGTCCTGGGTCAGGGCGTCGACGTCGAAGTGCCAGTTGCCGCCCCACACCGGGCCGGCGGCGCGGTAGAGC
Source organism: Thermoanaerobaculia bacterium (assembly GCA_035607145.1). Classification (GTDB taxonomy): domain Bacteria; phylum Acidobacteriota; class Thermoanaerobaculia; order Multivoradales; family JAIOJS01; genus DASYQD01. Next base: position 4,696 of record DATNCU010000204.1, on the reverse strand, counting down.
ACGTGCCCCTGGTCGACGCCGGCGCGGTCGTCGGCGAACCCTTGCGTCCCGCCGTCGACGGTGAGCGACTGGCGGATGCCGCCGCTGCTGCTCGGCCACACGAAGGTGGCGGCGGCACCGCCGCTGCTGTGGCTTGCGCCCCAGACGCGGCCGTAGCGAGCGCCCTCGCCCGCCCCGCGATGGATGACGTGGATGACGCCCGAGAAGGCGGTGGCGCCGTACGCCACCGGCGCCGCGCCGCGCAGCACCTCGATGCGCTCGACGTTCTCGAGCGAGATCGCGGTGACGGCAGGGTTGAAGGCGCCGCCCCACGGCACGCCGTCGACGACGAGCAGGAAGGCGTCGATCTCGCGCAGGCCCCACAGCTCGGGGACGAAGCCGGCCGGGCCGGCCTCGCCGCCGGGGGCGACGGTGACGCCGGCGAGCAGCGACAGCGCGGCGGCGAGGTCGGTGACCCCGCGCGCCTCGAGCTCTTCGGCGGTGATGACGGTGACCTCGGCCGGCACCGACTCGACGGCCTCGGCGAGGTGCGAGGTGGTGACCTCGATCTGGCCGGAGACGGTGGCGGCGGGCTCGCCGCCGGCGGGGGGTTCCTGCGCGTGCAGGCCAGCCGCGGCAAGAGACAGAGCGAGAACGATGGCTATCGACAGTCTCGATCGGATGCCCATGATGGAAAATGCTCCTGAGCAAGCTGCAGAACGATTCGTGCGAGCGGACGCCGCGATCCCGCGGGTGCCGCCCAGGTGAGTGAAGACACGGATCGCGGGCGCGACCCGGCTCTCGACGGCTACGCGCGCCAGGCGCGCGGGCCTATTCGTTCCGCCGGTGGGTCAGGAGCAGGAGGTCCGCGCAGGGACGAGGGGGCGCGAGGGCTCCCGCCTCGGCGCGTCGCCGCGCGGCGGGAGGCTCTTCGGAGGTCGCGGTGCACACCGCTTCGCGGTCGAGCGGTGCCTCCTCGCCACCTTCGAGGTCCGTGGAGCGCGGCGAGTCGGGCAGCGCCTGGCTGGGCGCGAGCTGCTCGGCGGCGAGGCCGACGACCTGGTGCAATCCGGCGCCGCGACGCGACCCTTCGACCCAGGCGATGACGCCGCGCTGCCCCGGCACGGCCGACTCACCGGCGAGCCGAGCCGAGCTCTGGGCGACGGCGAAGGTCGCATCGCCGAGCGGCGCCGGCACCCGGGGCGCGCGGATGACGAAGCGCTGCGGCAGCTCGACCGCCGTCTCGCGGCGCTCGTCGCCGAAGCGGAGGAGCAGCCGTGCGTCCGCGCTGGGCACCGCCGGCACGCGCCAGCGGAAGCGGCGCACGTCCTGGTCGAGGTGCGGAGTCAGCCGGAACGGGTAGGTGGCGCCGCCGTCGAGGCTGAGGAAGGCCTCCCACTCCTCCACCTCCTGGAGGTCGGCGAAGGCGGCGAGCGGCTCCCACACCAGCTCGGCCTCGCTGCCGGCTTCGAGCGTCGCGCCAGGCGCCGGGGCGAGGAGCCGGATAGCCGGCGCCGCTTCCGCCCGCGCCACGGTGGCGAGCGCTGCCAGCGCCAAGAGAGCGAGCGAGGCGTAGCGAGCGAGCCAAGCGAGGCGAGGGCGCGTCATGCGGTCGCCAAGCCTACACCGGCGCCGCACGGCCCGCCTGCGGCGCTGCTGCGCGCTGGATAAGCAGCGCCACACCGGCGGCTCGCGAGACGAACGGCGCGCCGGATTCAGCGCCGCTTGACGGCGAGCTCGGCGCAACGCGGGCAGCTCAGCCCGTCGCCGGCGAAGGGCAGGAACGGGAAGAGCCGCACGTGGCAACGGAGCCCGCACAGCGACAGCGCCAGGTCGTGCGCCTGGACCGAGGCCGGATCGGCTCTCTCGACCTCGTCCGCCTTCTCGGGCTTCGCCGGCGCGCGCAGCTCGACCGCGTGCCGCCGCGGCGCCGTCCCCGCCCATCCCCAGCACAATGTCGGCGGCACGGCGCGCACTCTATCACCCGCCGGCCGCGCCGACCGCCGCGGCCGCGGCGGCCGCCTCCGAGGTGCCTTCGACGCGGCCATCAGCGTTTCACCACCCGCCCGCCGCGGATCACGAAGACGACGCGCTCGAGGGCGCCGATGTCGGCCAGCGGATCGCCGGCCACCGCGATGAGGTCCGCCTCGTAGCCGGGAGCGACGGTGCCGATGCGGTCGCCGAGCCCCAGCGACTCCGCTGCCAGCGACGTCGCCGAGGTGATCGCCGCCATCGGTTCCTGGCCGCCGGTGCGCACCCGGTACTCGAGCTCCTGGAAGTTGCGGCCGTGCGAGCCGGCGAGCGCATCGGTGCCGAAGACCACCTTGAGACCCGGCGTGCGCAGCGCCTTCTTGAAGACGTCGAGTATCCGCCCCACCGCCGCGTGCATGGCGGCGAAGCCGGCCTCGTTGTAGTTGCCGATGCCGAGGAAGTGCGATTGGTTCTCGAAATAGTTGCGGAAGACGAGGTCGGTGTTGGGGTCGAAGTAGGTGCCGTGCGCCGCCATCAGGTCGAGCGTCGCCTGGTCGATCAGCGCGCCGTGCTCGATCGAGGTGCAGCCGGCGCGCACGGCGCGGGCGACGCTCTGCGGCCCGTGCGCGTGCACGGCCACCCGCAGGCCGCGCTTCTTCGCCTCGCCGCAGATGGCATCCATCTGCTCCTGCGACATCGTCGGCCCGCCACCGGTGCGGATGCTCTGCGAGGCGAACACCTTGACGACGTCGGCGCCCTCGTCGGCCACCTTGTCGACCTGCGCGCGCAGAGTTGCGGCCGGCAGCTTCTCGTCGAAGAGCGGCTCGATGGCGGTGAGGATGCGCGGGCCGGGCAGCACGCCGCGCGCGATGGCGTCGCGCAGCGGCTTGTCGACCGGCGCGCCGAGCGACTGCACGGTGGTGATGCCGCCGAGCAGCGTGCGATACGCGTTCTCCGCCGCGTAGAGGGCGCTCTCCTCCGGCGTCTCGTGACGGTCGGTCTCGTCGTCGTGCGAGCGACCGTCCCGGTCGAAGTGCCAGGCGATGTGGACGTGGGTGTCGATGCCGCCCGGCATCAGCGTGGCGTCGGGGAGGTCGACGTCGATCTTGCGGCCGTGCTCTGCCGGGTGCTCGTCGACGGCGACGATCTTGCCGCCGTCGACCACCACCGCCGCGTCGCGCAACAAGTGGCCGCGGCCGTCGATCAGTCGCGGCGCGCGGATGACGAGCGGCTCGGCCAGCGCCGCCGGCGCGGCGAGCAACAGCAGCAGCGCGGCAAGCCCGCGACGGCTCAGTTGCTGACGCTCCAGGCGTTGGTGGCGCCGGTCTCGAAGCCGTTGATGAAGAGCTCGTTGAAGCGGTTGAAGGGCACCGAGCTCGGGGTGCCCGGCTTGAACAGCTCGAGCGCGTTCGCGATGTTGTCCCCCGGCGGCTGGTCGGCGTCGAACCAGAAATTGAACAGGGTGGCGAAGCGCAGCGCGTTGGCGTCGGGGTCGACGGCGTAGGTGTCGGTGAACCAGGAGATCTGCGTGCTCGTCGTCGCCACCGACCAGTCGGTGGTGGCGAACGGCTCGCCCGAGTGGTGCTCGACGTCGTGGAAGCCGATGCCGCTGAAGCTCGTCGCCAGGGGGAAGTCGATGGTCAGCGCGCGGGCGCTGCGGTCGGAGTTGTGGTTGCGGACGGCGTACTCGTAGTGCCAGAAGCCGCCGCCGATGTCGGTCACCTTGCGCGCCACCTGGTAGCGCTCGATCGGCGTGCCGGGGACGTCGACGTCGATGAGGCTCACCGTTGGGTCCTGCGCTTTCCAGGCGTCGATCGCCGGCTGCTGCTCGACAAAGCTGCCGGTCCTGGTCAGCGCAAAGTCCGTGGCCGCGGCACCGACGGTGACCTGCTGGTATGAGGCGTTGTTGAGCCCATTGCCCGTCATCGCGTCATCGCCGGCGATGTACTGAGCTTCGGCCCAGAAGGTGGCGGTCTCCGGCGGGTTCACGCTCGAGTCCACGTCCGTCGTCGCGACTTTCAAGCGGCCTTCCCAGCTCGTGGTGGTTCCGGGGGTGGAATGCGGGATGACCAGCTCTCCGGTAGTCCCGTTGACCTCGGACGAGGGGCCCACGTACGGGCGCTGGCCATTGAGCCACGAGACGTAGGGATCCGTACAACCGACGCCCAGCACGTTGCCGAAGTACGGCGCGACGTTGCCGGCACACGACGCACCCCCTGCTCCGCTGCAGCCGGCCACGTTCTGGTTCAAAGACTGGAATCCGTGCTTGAGCCAGCTCAGGCCAACTTGCTCGAAGCGGCCGTCCTTGAGCCGGTAGAGGTTCTGAGCGATCACCGGGTGATCGTCGTTTTGCGCGGGAGGCGCGCACCCGTTGCCGTTCGGCTGCGCGCACCAGTTGAGTGGCGCGTCGCCCCGATTGCACGAGACGGTCCCGATCGAGTAGCCGACGAATCCCCCCGACTGTCCCCAAGTCGTAGCGCCGTCGGAGAAGCTGAGAACGACGACGTCCGGGCCGGTCGTGCCTTCGGCGAACCCCACGGCGGCAGCGACACCAGCCACTAGGACGGCGGCAGGAGCCGCCGCGAACAGGGCACGGCGGCGCGAGGAGCGGCTCCTTCCCATCATCATCTGCGGGCAGTGCGGTCGGCGCGGCGCACTCTATTCCAAACCCCTCGAAGGATTGCAACTCCTTCGCACGACTGCAACTCCAGCCCTGCTACGCTTCCTTTCCGTTGCCCCTCGCCAC
>DATNCU010000201.1:0-2176 GCA_035607145.1 Thermoanaerobaculia bacterium | reverse complement strand
TGTTGGCAGTGCCGGCGAGCGGCTCGACCTTTCTTCACATGAGCCGCGCCGAGCTGGCCGCCAAGGCCAGCTCGGTGGTGCTCGGCAACGTGCTGTCGGTCGAGTCCTTCTGGACGAAGTCCGGCCGCATCATCGTCACCGAGGCGATGGTCGAGGTCGAGGACGCGGTCCTCGGCGAGGCGCCGTCGGTGGTGAGGGTGCGCACGTTCGGCGGCACGGTCAACGGCTACACGGTGGAAGCGCACGGCTTCCCCACCTTCGAGAAGGGCGAGCGCCTGCTGCTCTTCCTGGAGCAGGACAAGGCCGACCCCGACGCCACGCGCGTGCTCGGCTACCAGGAGGGCATGTACCGCGTCGCCATGGACAAGGCCGGCCGCGAGGTGGCTCACCCCACCGTCGACGCCGGTGCGCGGCTGCTCACCGCCGACGGCAAGGTGGCGCCGGTGCAGCGCCCGGTGCTGCTCGACGACCTGCGCGGCGAGGTCCGCGAGCTCGGCCGCCGGGCCGGGCGTCTCGTCAACTAGGTCCGCGAGGAGAGCCTGAACCATGAACCGAGCCCGTATCTTCCGCCTCGCCGTCCTCAGCCTCGTCGTCACCCTCGGCGCCGTCGCCGGCGCCCAGGCCTACGTGCTGCTCTCGCCGCGGCGCACCTGGGACGCCGCGCCCAACTACCGCGTCGACAACCGCGGCCAGTCCTCGATCGCCGATGGCGGCGACCTCGGCCGCAACGCCACCCGCAACGCCATCGTCTCATCGGCCGCCTGGAACGGCGCCCCCACCGAGCGCAGCCCGGTGATCAACGCCACCGTCGCCTCGATCTCCGGCTTCCGCCTCGGCGACGGCATCCCGATGCTCAACTTCCAGGACCCGCTCGGCGCCTGCACCGGCAGCTGCCTCGCCGCCACCTTCACCGGCTACTACCAGAGCCGCGGCAACGGCACCTACCGCATCACCGACGCCGACATCGTCACCAACACCGCCTGGAACTGGGCCGACGCGGGTGACCCCTGCTCGGGGCAGGAGTTCCGCATCGAGGGTGTGATGGTCCACGAGACCGGCCACGGTCTCGGCCTCGGCCACACCAGCGTCTCGGGCGCCACCATGTTCCCCAGCGTCTCGGCGTGCAACAACAGCCCGGCGAGCACCGAGGCCGACGACGAGGCGGGCATCGACAATTTGTATTAGCCCTCCTGCTCGGATTCACTCTTGCAGGCCCGCCGGCAGCTTGCCGGCGGGCCTTTCTGTCTTTCCCCGTGTCCTCGCCGCTCCTACGCGCGTGGCACCGTGCTTGCTGTGGTCCCGCGTCCGAAGGAGGATCTATGGACATGAAACGCAATCAGTGGGTGTGGGCGGCGGGATTTGCACTGTTGGTGATCGTGACGATGGGCACCGTGGCGTGCAGCACGGCGACGCCGCACAACGACGTCGACCAGGCCGGCATCGAGGCCAACATCCGGGCTCAGATCGCCACGCACTACCCCGGCGAGACCTTCGACATCTCGATCGAGGTGGCCGAGAACGGCACCGTCACTCTCGGCGGCAAGGTCAACGACAACGACAAGAAGACCCGCATCGGCGAGATCGCCAGCAACACGCCCGGCGTGACCCGCGTGGTCAACAACATCACAGTCGGGGAATGACCTGACCGGCAGGGGCGGCGCCGAAGGCACTCCTCGGCGCCACCCTGTCGCCCGCTGTCGCAACTCGCCGGCCGCACGCGCTATCCTCGCGCGATGAGCATCCTCGCGCCCGACCGCGCCGCCGTCTCCGCCGCTGCCGACGAGGAGTGGAGCCTCGACGCCGCCCGCCTGCTCTACCGCATCGACGACTGGGGCAAGGGCTACTTCGGCGTCAACGAGCGCGGCCACGTCACCGTGCGGCCGCGGCAGGACGAGAGCACCCAGGCCGACCTGCTCGAGCTCGTGCACGGCCTGCACGCGCGCGGCCTCACCACTCCCCTGCTGCTGCGCTTCCCCGACCTGCTCGAGCACCGCCTGGAGGAGATCTACCAGGCCTTCCAGGACGCCATCGCCGAGAACGGCTACCGCGGCCGCTACCACGCCGTCTTCCCCATCAAGGTCAACCAGCAGCGCCACGTCGTCGACGAGGTCTACCGCTACGGCGCCCGCTTCGGCTTCGGCCTCGAGGTGGGCAGCAAGCCCGAGCTGCTCGCCGC
>DATNCU010000195.1:0-5213 GCA_035607145.1 Thermoanaerobaculia bacterium | reverse complement strand
TGGGAGCTGGTGCTGGTGCCGATGTACCTCATCATCGGCATCTGGGGCGGCGAGCGGAAGATCTACGCGGCGCTCAAGTTCTTCCTCTACACCATGGCCGGCTCGCTGCCCATGCTGGTGGCGCTGCTGTGGCTGGGCTGGAAGCAGCACGAGGCGACAGGGGTCTGGAGCTTCGCCTACGCCGACCTGCTGCAGCTCAACCTGCCGCTGGGGCCGCAGCTGTGGCTGTTCGCCGCCTTCGCCCTCGCCTTCGCCATCAAGGTGCCGATGTTCCCGCTCCACACCTGGCTGCCCGACGCCCACGTCGAGGCGCCCACCGGGGGCTCGGTGATCCTCGCCGGGGTGCTGCTCAAGCTCGGCACCTACGGCTTCCTGCGCATCGCCTTCCCGCTCTTCCCGCAGGCTTCCGTGCGGCTGGGGATGCCGCTGGTGATCCTGGCGCTGATCGGCATCCTCTACGGCGCGCTGGTGGCCTGGGTGCAGACGGACATGAAGAAGCTCGTCGCCTACTCCTCGGTGGCGCACCTGGGCTTCGTCATGCTCGGCCTGCTGGCGTTCGGCCTCGTCGCCTGGCAGGGGGCGCTGCTGCAGATGGTCAACCACGGCCTGTCGACGGGCGCGCTCTTCCTGCTCGTCGGCATGCTCTACGACCGCCGGCACACCAAGAAGTTCGACGAGTTCGGCGGCCTCGCCAAGGTGATCCCGGTCTTCGCCTTCTTCCTCGTCTTCTCGTCGCTCGCCTCGGTGGGCCTGCCGATGCTCAACGGCTTCGCCGGCGAGTTCCCCATCCTCGTCGGCAGCTACAAGAGCGAGTTGCTCGACCTGCGGTGGGCGACGGTGGCGGCCACTCTCGGCGTGGTCCTCGCGGCCATCTACCTGCTGAAGATGCTCTTCCTCACCCTGTGGGGACCGATCACGCGCAAGGAGAACGAGGGCCTGAAGGACCTCTCGGCGCGCGAGGTGCTGGCGCTAATGCCGCTGTGCGTCTTCATGCTGTGGATCGGCCTCGCGCCGGCGTTCTTCATGGACCCCAGTGCCAAGCACCTCGGCGAGCTGCTCGGCAACGTGCGGGCGCGCATCCAGGTGCCGGCGGAGCCGGATCAGGTGGCTGCGGGTGAACCGCGGCGCGGCGAACCCACGGCGCCGACGGCGGCGACGTCGAGCGACTCGATCTACGTGCTGCGCCGCACGTCCGCTGCCGCCACTGCGCCCGCCGGAGGCGCGCCGTGAACCTCGACCCGCTGATGCGCGCCGACCTCACGTCGCTCCTTCCCGAGCTGATGATCGGCGGCTTCGCCGTGCTGGTGCTCCTCGCCGACGCGCTGGCGCCGGGGCTCAAGCGGCTCTGGCTGCCGCTCTCGGCCGCGGTGGTGGTGGGCGTCGGCATCTGGCTCCCCTTGCCCGGTTGGGCACACGCCAGCAGCTTCGGCGGCTTCCTCGAGTGGTCGCCGGTGACGCTGGCGCTCGCCGAGATCGTCCTGCTCTCCGCCGCCCTCGCCCTGCTCGCCTCGCAGGCCTACCTGCGCCGCGAGCGGCTGGGCACCGGCGAGTACGCGGCGCTGCTGCTCTGGTGCACGGTGGGGATGCTCTTCCTCGTCCGTGCCGTCGAGCTGCTGACGCTCTTCCTCGCCCTCGAGCTGCTCTCCTTCTGCCTCTACGCGCTCGCCGCGTACCACCGGCGTCTGGCCATGGCCACCGAAGGCGGCCTCAAGTACTTCCTGATGGGCGCCTTCGTCAGCTCGTTCGTGCTGCTCGGCATCGCGCTGCTCTACGGCGAGACCGGCACCACGAAGCTCGCGCAGGTCGCCGACGCGCTCGCCGGCGGCGGCGGTGCCGGCGTCGTCGTCGTCCTCGGCTTCCTGCTGCTCGTCTGCGGCTTCGCCTTCAAGATGAGCCTCATCCCCTTCCACGCCTGGGCGCCCGACACCTACCAGGGCGCGCCGTCGCCGTTCGTCGCTTTCCTCTCCGTGGCGCCGAAAGCCGCGAGCGCGCTGGTGCTGGTGCGCCTGCTCACCGCCGTCGGCGCCGCGCAGGTGGGGAACGACTGGCCGCAGCTCGTCGCCCTGCTGTCGGTGCTGTCGATGGTGGGCGGCAACCTGCTGGCGCTGGTGCAGAAGGACATCAAGCGCATGCTCGCCTACTCGGGCATCGCGCACATGGGCTACCTGCTCATCCCGCTGGTCGGCGTCGGCAACGACTCACTGCCGCCGCTGATCGTCTACCTGCTCGCCTACGCGCTGATGAACGCCGGCGCCTTTGCGGTGGTGGCGCTGCTCTTCGCGCGCCCGGGAGAGCAGCACCTGATCTCGGAGCTCTCGGGCTGGGGCTACCGCTTCCCGTTCCTCGGCGTGTGCCTGACGGTGTCGATGCTGTCGCTCGCCGGCATCCCGCCGACGCTCGGCTTCCTCGGCAAGTACCTGGTCTTCTTCCACGCCATCCAGCACGGCCACCTGGCGCTCGCCTTGACCGGCATCGCCGCCAGCCTGGTGGGCGCCGTCTACTACCTGCGCGTCGTCTACGTGCTCTACATGAAGCCCGAGGTCGGCGAGCCGAGCGGGCTGCTGCTCGACGTCTGGGGTCGCCTGGCGGTGCTCGTCGCGGCCGCCGGCACCCTCGTGCTCGGCGTCTGGCCGGGCGCCCTGCTCGACTGGCTCGAACGCGCCATCGGCCAGTGAAGTCAGAGGCGGCGTCCCCGCTCACTCTCAATCGGCTCTCGCTCTACCTGCGCTGCCTCGAACAGCTGCATGGCGAGGGCGTCGAGCGCGTCTCTTCGAAGGAGCTCGCCGAGCGCTACCAGCTCTCCGCCTCGCAGATCCGCAAGGACCTGGCGCAGTTCGGCGAGTTCGGCATCCGCGGCGTCGGCTACGAGATCGAGCACCTGCGCGACCGCCTGCGCGCGCTTCTCGGCCTCGACCGCCTGCAAGGGCTGGTGATCCTCGGCGTCGGCAGCGTCGGCACCGCGCTCGCCCGCTTCGGCGGCTTCAACCAGGACGGCTACCGCGTCATCGGCCTCGTCGACGCCGATCCGGCGAAGGTCGGCCGCCGGTTAGGCGAGCTGCGCGTCGAGCCGCCGGCGCGGCTGGGCGCGCTGGTGCGCGAGACCGGCGCCACCATCGGCGTGCTGGCGGTGCCGGCCGGGGCGGCTCAGGCGGGCTACGACGCGCTCGTCGCCGCCGGCGTGCGCGCCGTGCTCAACTTCGCGCCGACGCAGATCCGCACCTCGCGCGGCGTGCGCTTGAAGACCGTGGACCTGCGCGTCGACCTCGAGGAGCTGGGGTACTTCCTCGCCCGTGGACGTTAGGCAGCGGCGCGGTAAAACGACAGGCAGCTGTCGCCGTAACAGCGAGTCTCCTCGAAGGCGAGGTCCGGCGGTGCCGGCGGGGCTCCGTCACGTGCGGCGTGCTCGTAGGCGACGGCGCCGCCTGGCGCGACAAGCGGCGCGAGCCCGGCGAGCAGCTTCTCTCCCTCGCCGAAGCCGTACGGGGGGTCGACGAAGGCGAGAGCGAACGGCGCCTCGCGCTCGCGCAGCACCGCGAGGCCGGGGGGCAGGCGCAGGCGGTAGAGCCGCGTCGCGGCCTCGGCGCCTAGAGTGGCGACGTTCTCCTTGAGCGTGCGTAGGGTGCGCGGGTCCTCCTCCACCAGCACCGCGCGCGCGGCGCCGCGGCCGACCGCTTCGAGCCCCACTGCGCCCGCTCCGGCGAAGAGGTCGAGGAACCGGGCGCCGTCGATCTCGTCCTGCCAGATCGAGAACAGCGCCTCGCGCAGCCGGCCCTCGGTGGGCCGCACGCCGTGAGGGACGCGCAGCCGGCGCCCCCGGTATTCGCCGCCGCTCAGCCGCAGCTCGTTCGAGCTCAAGGCGTGCGGCGCGAGACCAGCGCCTCGAACTGCGCCGGCACGTCCTCGGGCCGCACGTAGACCACCAGCGGCTGCTCGATGCCCTGCAGCTCGAGGCCCGTGCCGTCGGAGGTGAAGCCGGCGACGGCGAACAGCACGCCGTCGGCGCGCCGCAGCACGTCGCCGATGCGCGGCTGATAGCCGGCCGGCAGCTCGCTCGTCACCCGGGTCAGCTCCGCCAGCTCGTCGGCGACGCGCACGATCGTCGCCACCGGCAGCGGCAGGCTGTCGAAGCGCGAGAACGCGAGCCACCGCTCCTTGGCGCCGTCGAGCGCCAGCCGCAGTGTGCAGTGCTCGACCCACTCCCCCTCGTTGCTCTCCTGGCGGTCGTGCACCTCGGAGAGGTCCTCGGCCGCCAGCCGGCGCAGGTAGCCCGCGAGCTCCACCGGCCCGATCTCGCCGAGCCTCATCCGCGGCTGCTTGCCGAGCCCTTCGCGTAGCCGCACCGTGCCGTTGGCGAACAGCGTCACTTGCCGCACGCCGAGGTCGTTGGCGCAGCGGTAGTCGAGCAGCTCGCGGGAGCGGTCGGAGGTCGTCGCGGCGGTGGCAGCCGCAGCGGCGGCCAGGGCCGCCACGAAGACCGCCGCCGCGCGCCGGTGGGTCCGTGCCCGTGCCCGCACGCCCAGCGATGTCATGTCAGGATTCTCGCAGCCACGACGAACATCTTAGCTGCGAGCCGGCAAACCGCCGGTCCTCGCGTCCACGTTCTGGAGCAATTGCAACCAACGGAGGATCCGCGATGGCGACGAAGCGAGCCGCGTACAAGAAAGCCAAGCCCGCAGGACGCAAAGGGAAGGCGGTGACGAAGCGGAAACCGGCGGCGGCGAAGGGCGCCGCGGCCAAGAGCAAGCCCGCTGCGAAACGCCAGCCGGCGAAGCGCAAGGCGACGGCGAAGGGGACGGCGGCCAAGCGCTATCCACGGCTCCACGTCTGCACCGACCGCGTGGTGACCACCGACCTGGTGCGCCCGCATCACGTGATGCGGTTCGGTCCCGTCGGCCGGGTGCGGGCAGTCATCTTCTTCCGCAAGCTCTGGGTCAACGGCTCGACTCTGCGCGTGCGCTTCCTGGGCGGCAGCGCGGCCCAGCAGGCCAACGCCAAGAAGCAGGCGGGCTGGTGGGAGAAGCACGCCAACGTCAAGTTCGACTTCAACGACGCGCCCGACGCCGAGATCCGCATCGCCTTCGACCCCAACGACGGCGCCTGGTCCTACATCGGCACCGACGCCAAGACCATCAGCCAGGGCGATCCGACCATGAACCTCGGCTTCGAGGAGGGTGGCACGGCGGCCCACGAGTTCGGCCACGCCCTCGGCCTCC
>DATNCU010000188.1:0-2030 GCA_035607145.1 Thermoanaerobaculia bacterium | reverse complement strand
TCGGCGAGCGGCTGGTTCGCGCGGCCCGATCCGGCGGCGCTCGGCGTCAAGCCCGAGCAGATCGACTGGGCGCACGCGCAGGTGCTGCTGCCGGTCGCCGACCCGCGCGGGCTGCAGGAGCGACCGGTGCTGCGCTGGGCTGGTCGCGAGCGCCCGTTCGTGCCCGGGCCCAGCGCCCTCGTTCAATCCTTCGGCAGCACGCTGCAAGCGGCGCTCGCTGCCGGCGACCTCGAGGGCAACCGCATCCCGTTCTCGCTGACGCTCGCGGTGCGGGGCAGCGAGGCGCTGAACCTGCTGCCGCTCGGCGACGAGACCACCGCCGAGCTCTCCTCGCCCTGGCCGCACCCGAGCTTCGCCGGCGCGCCGCTGCCGCGCACCCGCACCGCCGACAGCACCCACGGCTTCACCGCGAGCTGGTCGGTGCCCTACTTCGGCCGCATGTACCCGCAGCGGTGGCGGGGCGACCAGATCGACGTGGCGATGCTCGGCTCGCAGCTCGAGGACTCGAAGTTCGGCGTCACCCTGCTGCGGCCCGCCGACCCCTACCAGCAGACCGAGCGGGCGGTGAAGTACGCCGTGTTGTTCATCCTGCTCACCTTCACCACCGTCTTCGTGCTCGAGCTGCTCTCGCCGGTGCGTCTCCATCCGATGCAGTACCTGCTGGTGGGGGCAGCGCTGTGTCTCTTCTACCTGCTGCTGCTCGCGCTCGCCGAGCACCTCGGCATGGGTCGCGCGTACGCCGTGGCGACGGCGGCCACTGTGTCGCTGGTGACGCTCTACACCCGAGCGGTGCTCGCCGGCTGGGCACGCGCGGTTGCGGTGGGCGCCGTGCTCGCCGGCCTCTACGGCTGGCTCTACACGGTGCTGCGCGCGGAAGATTACGCGCTGCTGCTCGGCGCGCTCGGGCTGTTCGCCACGCTGGCGGTGGTGATGTTCCTCACCCGCCGGCTGGACTGGGCCACGTTGCGGTTCCGACAGCCGGCCGTGGGCTGACGCGTCGGTCGGCGCCAATCCGGTCGGGACGGAGCGCGGCGGCGGACCGTCGCGCTAAAGTGGGGAAGCCAACCCACCCGCCCCGACCGGGAGCTTCCTGGTTGGGCCCACGCGCCGATCCGGCGACGGGCGAGGCGCCCGGTCGCCGCCAGGAGAGAGTCAGCATGGACTACCGTCCGCTCCGCCGCCTCGCCGCCCTTGCGCTCCTCGCTTCGATCGCTTCGCCGCTGCCGCTACTCGCCGCCAAGCAGCCGGGCGCCGACTCCCCGCAGGCGCTCGTCGCGCGCCTCAAGGCCGCCGCTCAGAACAACGACTTCCCCGAGCTCGTCGACTGCATCGCTCCCAAGGAGCGCCGCGAGATGGCGGCCGGACTGGTGCTCGGCACCACCATGATGGTCGCCTTCATGGACATGGGTGGCGACATGGCGATGGGGATGGCGCAGGGCATGGCCGAGGGGATGAGCGGCTCGGAGATGACCGCCGAGCAGAAGGCCGAGATGGAGAAGGGCAAGGCGGAGGCGAAGGCGAAGACCGCCGAGCTGCGCGGCCGCTACGACGCCATCCTGCAGAAGTACGGCCTCAAGGACCGCATGGAGGCGATGCAGGCCGAGGGCGGTGAGGGCAGCGGCGGCTCGCCCGAGGAGGCGATCGGCAAGCTGCTCGCCGGCGTCGACGAGCGGGCGCTGATCACCGACCTCATGGGCTTCATGAACACCCTCGGCGAGAGCCAGGGGCAGGGCGACAAGAAGCCCATCGATCTGCCTGGCGAGGTGACCGACTACAAGATCCAAGGCGACCACGCGACCGCGAAGGCCGGCGACGAGACCGTCCGCTTCGTCAAGGTCGACGGTCGCTGGTATTTCGAGCCCTCCCAGAACTCAGGGCCCGGTTCCCCGTAGAAGAGGGAAACACGCTCCCACCGCGCTTCGCCCCGGCCGTGCCGGTGGCGCGTCGCGGTGCGCCGCCTCGAGACTCGTTCCGACCTGTCGAGGAGATCCGATGCATCGATCCCTGGCCCCCGTCTTCGTCCTGCTTTC
>DATNCU010000174.1:0-5977 GCA_035607145.1 Thermoanaerobaculia bacterium | reverse complement strand
GCGGCGAGGATGCGCACGGCGCCGCGCCGCCGCAGCAGGTCGGCCGTCTTGGTGAGGGTGCCGGCGGTGTCGATGAAGTCGTCGATGACCAGCGCCGTCATGCCCTCGACCTCGCCGATCAGGTGCATCACCTCGGCCACGTTCTTCGCCACCCGCCGCTTGTCGACGATGGCGAGGCCGGCGTCGAGCCGCTTGGCGATGGCGCGCGCGCGCTCGACGCCGCCCGCGTCAGGCGAGACGATGACGAGGTCGGGCAGGTCGAGCTGGCGCACGGCGTCGAGCAGCACCGGCGCCGCGAAGAGGTGGTCGACCGGCACGTCGAAGAAGCCCTGGATCTGCGAGGCGTGCAGGTCCATGGCGAGGATGCGGTCGGCACCGGCGCGCGAGATCAGATCGGCCACCAGCTTGGAGCTGATCGGCACCCGCGGCGCGTCCTTCTTGTCCTGCCGCGCGTAGCCGTAGTAGGGGATCACCGCCGTCACGCGCGACGCCGAGGAGCGCTTGAAGGCGTCGAGCATGATGAGCAATTCCATCAGGTTGTCGTTGACCGGCGAGCAGGTGGGCTGCACGACGAAGACGTCGGAGCCGCGCACGTTCTCGCGGATCTGGAAGAAGGTCTCGCCGTCGGAGAAGTTGTAGAGCGTGACCTTGCCCGGCGCCAGGTTCAGGAAGGCGCAGATCTTCTCCGTCAGCTCGGGGTGGGCGCGGCCACCGAAGATCTTCAGCTCGCCTGACATGCCTTCACCGTTGCGGGGCAAAGCCCCGAACGCTCCTCCCGTTCGTCGTTCGTGGTGTCCGAGGCGCTGCAATGGGTGCGAAGCGGTACGTTAGGAGTTGAGCGATCACGAGGTTGGGGCGGGAGGATTCGAACCTCCGGTAGCGGGATCCAAAGTCCCGTGCCTTACCACTTGGCTACGCCCCAGGACCCGCCGACCCCGTCCCAGAGCCGCGCGCAAGATAGCACGGGTTCTACCTGCCGCCCCTCCGGACCCCTCTCTCCCCGGCGAGGGGAGAGAGGGGTTGGGGTGAGAGGGGTGGCCGACCAACCCAGGGGTGGGGGTCGGGCGGGGGGGTGGCAGCGGGCTACGCCCGCGGGGGGGACGCTACGTCACGCTCCAGAACGAGTCGCGCAGGTGGATCTGCTCGACCTCCTCGAGCGACGTGCGGTTGCCGTCGGCCGCGGCGGGCGCCTCGGGGATCGGCGTCGCCACCACCGCCCCCGGCGGCGGCTGGACCGCCGGCTCGTGCCAGCGCTCGTCGTCGGGCATCTCCTCGTCGTGCGGCGCGAGGCGCACTCCGGCGGCCGCGTCGCCGAGGGCCCGCTGGTACTCGGCGAGCACGCCCTCCTCGATCATCCGCCGCGTCTCGTTGTTGAGCGGGTGGGCGACGTCGCGGTAGCCCCCGCGCTTGCGCCGCCGGCTCGGCATGCTGATGAACAGTCCCCGCTTCCCTTCGATGACCTTGAGGTCGTTGACGATGAAGCAGGCGTCCAACACGATCGAGGCATACGCTTTGAGCTTTTCCTCGTCGACCGGGAACACCCGAACCTCGGTGATCTGCATGGCTCTCCTCCCCCTGGGGACGTTCACCGGCACTCTGACTGGAACAGTGAGGCGCGGGCGACGGTGCGGACACGCTCGATGCGCGTGCCTTCGGGCAGCCGCAGGCCGTGGAGCCTTTCGCCCAGGGCGTTCGCGCCGCCGTTCTCCCCCGTGACCTCGGTCAACCAGAAGGCGGCGCCACTACCCGACAGGCGGGCCACCGCACCCGTCGACACCAGGTCGGCGTGCAAGGCGGCCAGCTCCGGCCAGCGGCGAAACACCGCGGCTTCGAAGTCGTTCGCGGCGTGCGCGAACGCCCCCCAGCCGAGCTCGCCTCGCTGAACCAGAGCCAAGATCCTAGGGTCGAAGGGCTTTCCTGTCAATTCGCCGAGGTCGGCGAAGGCCTCCGCCGTGGAGACGTGGACGGTGGGGAGCACCAGCCACAGGTCGCGCTCGGGCAGCTCGGGGAGGGGGACCACCTCGTCGCCGCGGCCGACGCCGAGGGCGGTGCCGCCGACGAGGAAGTAGGGCACGTCGGCACCCAGCTCGCGGGCGAGCTGCCAGAGCTCGTCGGCGGGAGCCGGCGCGCCAAGCAGCCGTTGCAGCGCGAGGAGCACGGCGGCGGCGTTGCTGCTGCCGCCGCCGAGGCCGGCGCCGAGCGGGATGCGCTTGCGGAGCGCGATCGAGACGCCGCGATCGGGCGCCCAGCGGGCGAGGAAGCCGGTGGCTGCGCCGTGGGCGAGGTTGTCGGGGCCGGCGGAGAGCGCGGCGCCCTCGACCGTGAGACGCACGCCTGGCGCGCCCAGCTCAAGCGTCAGCTCGTCGGCGAGGTCGACGGTCTGGAAGACGGTGCGCAGCTCGTGGTAGCCGTCATTCCGCTTCCCCACCACTTGCAGGTGGAGGTTCACCTTGGCGAGGCTTCGCACCTCGACGCGGCGAATCTCAACGCTCGGGGAGCTCATCGCAAGCCTCGCGGTAATCGGCGGGAACGCTGCGCGGCGGCAGCGCGCCTTTCAGCGGCTCGACGACCGCCTCCTGCCAGCGCAGCTGCCGGCCGCTGCGCTGCGAAAGGATGCCGCCACGTCCCTGGCGGCGCCACCACCAGAGCGGTTGGCCGCCCTCGGCGACGCTCCAGGCGGTGACGTGGCCGGCATCGACGGTCGCCTGCCAGCGGCGGCCGGCGGCATCCGTCACCTCTACCGCCCCGTCGGCCGTCGTCGTCGTTTCGCTCGCGGGCCGCGCCGGCAGCACGCCGAGCAACATGGCGGGGAGGGCAGTCGCCGGCACCGGCCCGCGTCCCAAGCCAGGGAGCGCCAACCGCGACAGGTCGGGGCACCAGACGCCGGCCCGGTGGTCGATCCACCATGCGTCCTCGCCGTCGACTCCCACCGTCCACAGCGGCCGCCCCAGGCGATCGGAGGCGTCGAGGCGGAAACGGTCGGAGGCCGCCAGCCGCAGCGTGGCGCGGAAGGCACCGCCGCCCTCCGGCCCCTCGTAGGCGCCCTGGTAGAGCCGCTGCGACGGTACCGCGCCGGGAGGCAGGTCCCATGGCGCGCCGGCCGCTGCGGAAGCCCCCACCTGCGGCGACGACACCACCCTACCGCCAGCGCCCGACGCGCAACCGGAGCAGAGCGCCGCGACCGCGACCACCATCGCCAGCGCGCACCATGCCGCTCGCGGCCCGCCGCTCAGCTTCGCCACCCCCGCCACCCGCGCCGCCTACTGCCGCGGCAGGTCGCGCTCGACCTCGTCGAGCTTGCGCTGCACCTGCGCCGAGTCGGTGTCGCCCAGCTGCAGCGCGCGACGGTAGGCCGTGCGCGCCTCGGCGCCCTTGCCCATGGCGCGCAGCGCGTCGCCGAGGTGCTCCTGCACGGTGCCGTCGGCGGGGAGCATCCGCGCCGCCTTCTCCAGCTGCTCCACCGCCTGGCTCAGGTCGCCCATGCGGAAGTAGACCCAGCCGAGCGAGTCGATGTAGGCGGCGTTGTCGGGGTCGAGCTCGAGGGCGCGCCGGATCAGCTTCAACGCCTCCGGCAGGTTCTGCCCCTTCTCCGCCCACATGTAGCCGAGGTAGTTGAGCGCCATCGAGTTGTCGGGCGAGCGGCGGAGCAGCTCCTGGAAGGTCGCGGTCGCCTCGGCCACCTTGCCGCTGCGCTCGTAGGCGGCGCCGAGGCGGAAGCGCAGCTCGAGGGAATCGGGGTCGGCGGCGAGCAGGTCGACGAGCAATGGGACGGCCTGCTCGTGACGCCCGGCGCGCTGGTAGACCTCGGCCGCCTGGCCCTTGCCTTCGAGCCCCTGCGGCAGCTTCGCCAGCTCCGCGGCCGCGTCCTCCTCGCGGCCGAGGCCAAGCAGCACCTCGGCACGCTTGGACGCCAGCGCCCCCGGCGGCAGACCCGAAGCCGGCACCAGCTGCGCCAGCGCCTCTTCCGCGTGCCCCTGCGCCACCAGGGCGTCGGTGCGCAGCAGCGTCGCCGCCGCTACGGTGCCCTCCGCGCTGCCGCGTAACTTGCCCAGCTCGGCGAGCACGTCATCCCAGCGCTCCTCCTGCGCCAGCAGCTGCGCGAGCTCCAGCCGCGCGCGGTCGACGACGTTGCGGCGGTCGCCGGGACCGCTCTCGAGCGCGGTCAGCAGCCCCTGCAGCAGCGTGCGCGCCTCCTCGCGCTTGTCGCCGCGGGCGAGCATGCGCGCGAGGGCGAGGCCCACCTCGGGGTCCGACGGCAGCTCGCCGTGCAGGGTCTCGAGCTCGTGCAGCGCCTCGTCGTCCTTCCCCTGCTCCTCGAGCAGCAACGCGCGGAAGAGGCGCAGCCGCGGATCGGGCCCCGCCGCGAGCTGCGCGTCGACGAGCGCCTTCGCACCCGCCACGTCGCCGCTGCGGTAGAGCTCGAAGGCGAGCCGCCGCTGCACGTCAGTCGAGCTTGCCTGCTCGCCCGGCGCCGCGCGCAGCGCCGCCACCGCGCCGGCGTGGTCGCCGATGTCGCTGAGCAGGTCGGCGAGGCCGAGGCGCAGCTCCAGCTCCTCGGGGTCGTGCGCCACCTGCTCGCGCATCAACGCCGCGGCGTCGGCCTTGCCGCCGCGCTGGAGCATCAAATGGAGCAGCTGGTTGGCGACCTGGCGCGAGTCGGGCACCGCGGCGGCGAGCCGGCGCAGCATCTCTTCGGCGCGGCGGGCGTCGCCGCTGCCGAGGTAGACGCGGCTCAGCGCCTGCAGGGCATCGGGGTCCTCGGGGCGCAGCAGGAGCAGCTTCTCGAGCGCCTCGCGCGCCTCGGCGATCACCGACTCGTTGCCGTCGGCGACCGTCAACAGGCCTTCGGCGGCGGCGCGAAGGACGTCGGGATCGGCGGGCGCCAGCGCGATCGCCTGGCGCGCCTGCCGCGCGGCATCCTCGCCGCGGCCCATGCGCAGCTCGAGGTTCAACAGCTCGAGGCGGGCGTATGGATCGCTCGGCGAGGTCTCGACGACCCGCTGCAGCAACTCCAGCGCGCCGGCGAAGTCCCCCTCGAGCAGCAGCATGCGGCCGACGGTGAAGGCCTCGGCGTTCGACTGCGCAGCCGGAGCCGCGTGCGCCGTGGATGCGACGAGCGCGAGCATGGCCGCAACGGCGGTGAGTCGGGCCCGGCGCACCATCACGAGAGAATAGCAGGGCGTCTCGCTGCCACTTCTTTCGTTCGCAGGCCGCGTTGACTAGCCTCCGGCCCGCCCGTACCATGGGTGGATGCACCGGATCGCCGCCCTTCTCATTGCCGCGCTCGTGGCGGCTGCACCGGCCACCGCGGCCTCGCAGATGCTGGTGGCGGGCACGGGCGAGACGCCGCTGCGGCTGCGCATCGACGGCCAGACGGTGGCGATCGACGACCGCGGCGCGCGCTTCGAGCTGCCGCTGGGCACCAGCGTCGACGCCTTCGCCACCACGCGCGGCGGTTGGCTCGCGGTGGGCAGCAAGATCGTGACCGGCGGCCGCGAGCTGGTGCTGTGGTCCGGCGGTGACGGCAAGGGCGATGGGCTCACGCCACCTCTGCCGCTGACGCTACCCGCTCCGCCCGGCCGCGTCGGCGCCGTGCGGGCCTTCCCGGTGCCGCTGCTGCGCGACGGCGAGCTGGTCGGCCTCGCCTGGCTCGAAGGCGAGGCGGCCGACCGCTTCGCGGTGCGCGCGGCCGCCTGGGACGGCGGCGAATGGAGCGAGCCCCAATCGGTGGCGCCGCCGGGACCGGGCAGCCAGCTCGCGCTCACCGGCACGGTGCTCGCCGACGGCTCGTGGCTGCTCGCCTGGAGCGCCTTCGACGGCGAGGACGACGAGGTGGTCTGGAGCCTCCGCCGTGGCAACGGGCGCTGGAGTGCGCCGGCTCCTGTCGCGGCCGGCAACGCGGTGCCCGACGTGACGCCGACCGTGCGCGCCGACGGTGACGGCGCGCTGCTCGCCTGGACCCGCTACGACGGCAACG
>DATNCU010000339.1:0-4607 GCA_035607145.1 Thermoanaerobaculia bacterium | reverse complement strand
TGACGGCGCACTTCCGCCGGCTGGGCCGGCGGCCGCACGAGGTCGAGCTGGCCGAGGACGGCCTGCTCGCCCGCGGCGCCCTCGAGTCGCTGTCGTTCGAGTTGGGCGACCCGGAGCACCAGCTCCTGCGCCGCGAGGTGGGCCGGCTGGTGCACGTGGCCATCGACAACCTGCCGCCGCACTATCGGCGTGTGCTGCAGTGGAAGTACGTCGACGGGCTGCCCGTGAACGAGATCGCGGCCCGGCTCGAGGTGTCGGCGAAGGCGGCGGAGTCGCTGCTGACGCGGGCGCGGCAGACGTTCCGCGACGCCTTCGCCAGTCTCACGGCGCCGGCCCGAGGGCCGGTCGTCATCGAGGGGGAGTCATGAACGAGCAACGCGAGCAGGAAGCCGCGTCGATCGCCGCAGGAGAGGCGCAGGTGGCGACGCTGCTGCGCCTGGCGGGCAAGGCGCCGGCGCTCTCGGAGGACGAGCTGCGGCCGGCACGCGAGGCGGCGCGCGAAGTCTGGCGCGGCCAGGTGCGGCGGCGGACGGCGCGCCGGCGGCAAGTGTGGGCGGCCGGGACGCTGGCGGCGGGGGTCGTCGCCGCGATCGCCGTGACGTGGTGGGTGAGCAAGCCGGTGGCGCCTGCGGCACCCATTACCGTCGCGTCGCTGGAGCTGCGCACCGGCGGCGTCACCGTCGAGCCTTCGCCCGCGACGACCGCAACGAGCGGCGCCGCGCCGGCGCTGCTCGCCGGCACCGTGCTCACCTCGGGGCCCGACGGCCGCGCCGCGCTGCGCCTCGCCGGCGGCGCCTCGGTGCGTCTCGACGGCGGCTCGCGCGTGCGGATCGCCTCGCCCGTCTCGCTGGCGCTGGAGCGCGGCGCCCTCTACGTCGACTCCGGCGCGCTCCCGGGTGGCATCGAGATCGAGACGCCGCTCGGCCGCGTCACCGACCTCGGCACCCAGTTCGAAGTACGCCTAGCGCCGGCAGGCGCCTCGGCGCTGCAGCTGCGGCTACGCGTGCGCGAGGGCGAGGTGCGCGTCGACACCGGCCGCGCCACCCACCGCGCCGAGGCCGGCAGCGAGCTGCTGCTCGCCGCCGACGGCAGCGCCCACCGCGCGGCGGTGGCGGCCGACGATCCCGCCTGGCAGTGGGCGGCCCGCGCCGCGCCCGCCCCCGACATCGACGGCCGCACGCTGGCCTTCTTCCTCGATCGCGAGACCCGCGAGCTCGGCCTGCGCTGGCGCCTGGTCGAGCCGCGCCCGGAGCAGTCGCCAGGGGACGTGGTGCTCCACGGCTCGGTCGCCGGCCTCACGCCCGAGGAGGCGATCGAGGTCGTCCTCACCGGCAGCGGCCTGCGCAGCGAGCGCACCGGCGGCGAGCTGCTCGTCTCCGTCGCGCCGCGCTGAAATCGCTGTCCCGGGCGCGCCTAGCGCGCACCCGCGCCGCGCTCAGCGCGACCAGCGCACGCCGAACGAGGGCAGGAAGCCGCCCCAGCTGACCGAGTCGGCGAAGACCTCGGGCTCGCCGCGATCGTCGAGGCCGAAGCGGAACGCCTCGTAGCCGCGGACGTTGTGGCGCCCGTAGACGTTCTGCAGGTCGAGGAAGGCGCTCAGTCGGCCGCCGCGAACGTCCCAGCCGCGGCCGAGGCGCAGGTCGAGCCGGTGGTACTCCGGGAGGCGGTCGCCGCGGATGGGGCCCAGCACCGGCTCGACGCGCACGTTGCCGAGCTCGTCGCGCCCGACCCGCCCCGAGACCTCGGTCGTCGGCCAGCCGGTGTGGTACAGCCACACCGCGCTGAGCGTGAAGTGGTGCGGCAGCTGCACGTGCGCCAGCAGCTCGAGAGCGTGCGTCTCGTCGGTGGCGCGCGGCACCCAGCGGCCGTCGATGCGGTCCTCCACCGCAGCCCGCGTGTAGGCCGCCGACCAGTCGAGTCGCGGGCGCGGCGCGGCGCGGAAGAGCAGCTCGACGCCGCGCGCGCGGGCGAAGTCGGGGTCGAGACGCACGCGCCCCGGCGACAGCTCGGGGTAGATCACCGAGGTGTCGAAGAGGCTCTCGAAGCGCGCGCGCGGGCTCCCCTCGCGGCGCTCGTAGGCACCGGCGCGCCAGCTGGCGCCACCGGCGAGACGGCGCTCGTACGAGAGCAGGCTCTGCGTGGCGCGCTCCGACGGCGACACCGACGTCTGACCGTCCTCCACCTGCACCTCGTACGGTCGCTGGCTCTGGTAGTACCAGCCCCAGCCGGCGCGCACGACGCTGGCGCCGTCGGGGCTCCACGCCACGTGCAGGCGCGGGCTCGTGTGCGCCTCGTCGGTGAGGCCGGTGTGGTCCCAGCGCAGGCCGCCCTCCAGCGTCAGCCCGCGCCCGACGCGCAGGCGGCCGCTCGCGAAGGCAGCCAACTGCTCGAACTCGAAGTCGTGAGAGAAGAGCGTGTGGCCCTCGGCCGGTGTCGTGCCGGGTAGCTCGGGCGCCAGGTCGACGCGGTCGGCGCGGTAGTCGATCGCGGAGTCGATCTGCCGCCACTCGGCGCCGCCGTCGAGCGACCAGCGGGCGGCGGGTGGCGCCCAGCGCCAGGTCGTCTTGCCGCCGGCGAAGACCGAGTTGCGGTCGTCGTCGAGGTCGAACCGCGTCGTCCCCTGCTGCGCGCGCTCGGCGAAGCGCTTGCGCTCGAGCAGGCCGATCCACGCCACCGACTCGGCAAGCCCCTGCGCGCCGAGCGCGCCGACGTGGCTCGCCCAGAGGTAGGAGTTCTCCCAACGACTGCGGTAGCTGCCACCGCCGACATTGACCGGGTCGACCTCGAAGTCGTCGCTCGCCAGCAGCAGGCGCAGCTGCAGGTCCTGCCCCGGCCGCAGCGCGTAGTCGGTCTTGCCGAAGACGTCCCAGTAGCGCGGGTCCTCGTGCCGCCCGCCGGCCTCCAGCGCCAGCCGGTAGTTGCCGGCGCGCGCGGCGGCGAGCCAGCGGCCGCGGTCGCGGGCGAAGGCACCGCTGGCCGAGGCCTCGGCGAACAGCGAGCCGACGCCGAGGCTCACGTGCAGCGGCGTCTGCGGCGTGCGCGTACGCATGTCGACGACGCCGCCGAGACGGTCGCCGTACTCGACCGGCACCGGGTCGGCGATCAGCTCGACGTGCTCGAGCGACAAGGCGGGCACGATGCCGAGGGCGCCGTCGAATTCCTGCAGGTGGTAGGGCGCGAGCAGCTCGAGGCCGTCGAGCACCACCATCACGTCGTCGCGGCGGCCGCCGCGCACGGAGAGCTGCGCCGAGGATTCGCTGGTGGCGGCGCCGGGCAGCAGACCGACGGCGCGGAAGACGTCACCTCCCACATGCGGCAGGTCGCCCTCGGGCGCCACCGGGTCGAGCACGGCGGCGGCGACCGGCTCGCCGTGCATCGACTCGGCGGGAGCCGTGACCTCGATCTCGGCGGCGACGGGTGGCACGGCCGGCACCGGTGGCGGCTGCGTGGGCGGCCCCGCGGCGCGCACGACGATGAGCCGGCCGCGCGGGCCGCGGCTCGCCGCGAGGCCGTGCGGCCGCAGCAGCTCGTCGAGGATCGCGCTCGGCGTGCTCGCGCGCGGTGCTGTGCGCACCACCATCGACGGCAGCACGACGGCGGTGGAGAACACCACGGCGACGCCATCGCGCTGCAGCATCTGGAGCGCAGCGGCCAGCGGCAGCCCAACGAAGCGGTCGCCTGGACCGGCGCCGGCGTCGACGGCGCCTGCCGGTGCCGCCCACGCCGGAGCGACCGCGCCGGCAGCGGCGGCGAGCAGCAGGGCGGCGGCGAGCGACCGGGCTGAGGCGGACATCCAGGTTGGGGCAAGGACCAGGCAGCGGGCGAGCCGGGCCATGGCGAGGAGCCCGCACCAGCATACGCCCGCGCGAAGGATTCGCCGCCGCGCGACCTCTACGGCGGCGTGATCGGACCACTCCTGTTCCTGCTCGCCTCCCGCCATCAACCGCTGCCGCCGCTGCCTCCGGATGCCCAGCTCGAGCGCGCCGGCGCCACCATCGGCGAGGTCCACATCGTCGTCGGCGACATCTTCGACGAGAACGACCCGCGCGAACGGCTGCCGGGCGCCCACCTCGTCAACCGCCTCCACCCCAACACCCGGCAGCAGGCGATCGCCGAGCGGCTGCTCTTCCACCCCGGCGACCGTTTCGATCGCCGGGTCCTCGACGAGTCGGCGCGGCTGCTGCGGACCGACCGCAGCCTGCGCGACGTCGCCGTGCGGGCGGTCGCCTGGGACGGCGAGAAGGTGACGGTCGAGGTCGACGCCCGCGACGCCTGGACGCTCAACGTCGGCGCCTCCTTCGGCCACGCCGGGGGCGCGAGCTCGACCCGCTTCTCGCTCGAGGACGTCAACTTCCTCGGCACCGGCAAGCGCGTGCTCGTCGAGCGGCGCGACAACGTCGACCGCGCGACGACGCGGCTCGGCTTCACCGACCCGGCCATCCTCGGCAGCCGCTTTCGCCTCGCCGCCGACTACGGCCAGGCGAGCGACGGCGGCGGCTGGGAGCTCGCCGTGGAGCGCCCGTTCTACGAGCTCGACGCGCGCTGGTCGGCGGCCCTCGACGCCGCTTCCGAGGACCGCGTCGACTCCCTCTACGTGCTCGGCCACG
>DATNCU010000137.1:0-2234 GCA_035607145.1 Thermoanaerobaculia bacterium | reverse complement strand
CGGGCGAGCTCGAGCGGAAACGGATTTCGACGAGCTGGGTGTTCTTGATCGGTGAGATCTCGAGGCCGCCGAGCAGGCGGGCGCCGTAGCCGCCCAGCGAAGCGGCGTCGAGCTCGGGCGTGCCGCCGCTCTTGCGCCGGTCGCGCAGGCTGGCGACGCCGGGGTTGAAGACGGGATCGTCGTAGAGGCGGAGGTCGCTCACCACGCGCTCCGCCAGGCCGCGGCTCTGCAGCAGCGTGTACTGCGTGGGGTAGAACTCCATGTTGAACCAGTTCTCGACCCACGGCGTGTCCGAGTTGGCGCCCACCGACAGCGTGCGGCGGTCGATCTGGATGGTGGTCGTCGCCCGGTACATCCGCGGCGTCACGAAGTAGTGCACCAGGCCGCCGATGGCGAAGACGATGCAGAAGGCAGCGGCCAGCCGCCAGCGTCGGCGGACGATCTCCAGGTAGTCCGCGAGGTGGAACTCGTTGCGCGGGCTCTCGAGCAGGTCCTCGGCGGCGCCGAAGTCGGGCGGTGGGGCGACGGGCTTCAGAAGAAGGACTCCTTGACCACCACCACGTCACCCTCCTTGAGGGTGGGGTCGGGGATGCGGCCGGCGAGCACCGCCTTGTAGTCGACCGGGATCTCCTCCACCAGGCTGCCGGCGCCCTCGCGCCGGATGACCAGCTTGTAGGAGGCGCGGTCGGTGAGGCCGCCGGCGCGGGCGATGGCGGTGAGCAGCGTCATGCGGTCGGAGCTCTTGAAGCTGACGGCACCCGGGTGCTGCACCTCGCCGAGCGTGAAGACGGTGACCTCGACGTCGGCCGGCACGTTGACCAGGTCGCCGGGGTAGATCGGCACGTTCATCCGCTGCTCGCCGCGCACCAGCAAGTCGTCGAGCCGCACGGTGAGCTGGTCGGAGAGCCCGTTGTCGCCGTGACGGATGATGTGGACGACGTCGCCGTGCTGCGCGCCGACGCCGCCGGCGGCGGTGAGCACGTCGAGCAGCGTCAGCCGCCCCGAGGAGGCGACCGGGCCGGGCCGGGCGACGGCGCCGATGACCGCGATGGGCTTGAACCGGTACTCCTTGACCCGCACCGTCACCGTGGCGCGGTTGACGCAGCACTGCTCGAGGATGCGCTCGACCTCGAGGCCCGCCTCGGCCTCGGTGAGCCCGGCGACGGCGATGGGGCCGGCGTTGGGGAGGGAGATCTTGCCTTCCGTCGAGACGCGCACGTCGTCGGAGTTGAGCTCGGGAGTCTCGTAGACCTTGATCGACAGCACGTCCTGCGGGCCGATACGGTAGTCGGTCACCTGGGCGTGGAGGACAGCCCCAGCCGCCAAGGCGCACGCGGTCAGCGCGAGGGCACGCACCGCCTGCGCCGAGGACCGACACCGGTACCGCAGCCTGGAGGCCATTACAGCCCGAAAACCGTCGCCTCCGCGGCGGTATTCCGCGACGGCGCCGCCCGCAGTGCTCGCATCTGCGGCTCCGCCGTCCGCGGCGGTGCCGCGGCAGCCATCGGTGATAATGGCGGCACCCATCGCTGTGAAGTACATCATACGCGATCTGCCGCTCGTGCTGGCACTTCTGGCCTTGTGCGCCCTCGTGGTGTGGGCGCCGCTGCCCTTCGGCAGCGTCACCTACGAGGCCCGCGCGGGACTGCAGGCAGCGTGCGCGGTGGCGCTGCTGCTGGTGCTGCCGGCGCGGCGCGAGGGGGCGCTGGGACGAGGCGGGCGGGCGGTGGCGTTGGCGCTGCTGCTGGTGGCGGGTTGGGGGCTCGTGCAGACGCTCGACCTGCCGGCGGCGGTGGTGCGGGCGTTGTCGCCGCACGCCGCCGAGCTGCGCGGCACGGCTGCGACGTTGACCGGAGTGCCGCTGCCGGCGCGCATGCCGCTGTCGCTGGCGCCCGACCTGTCGCGGCGCAACGCGCTGTGGTGGGCGGCGGTCGGAGTTGCGCTCTTCACCGCGGCCGCGGTGGCGCGGCGGCGCACTGGACGCCGCGCGATCGGACTGGCGCTGCTCGTCGCCGCCGCCGTCGAGGTGCTCTACGGCACGCACCGCTGGTCCTCCGGCGCCTCGACGCTGTGGGGGGTCGCCGTGCAAGGCGGCCCTGGGCGGCTGCGCGGCACCTTCATCAACCCCGACCACCTCGCTCTCTTCCTGGAGCTCGCGCTGGTCGTCGCCTTCGCCTGGATCTGGTGGGCGCTACGCCGCGCCCGCGCGGCGGATTCGCTGGAGCGTCGGCTGC
>DATNCU010000130.1:0-3543 GCA_035607145.1 Thermoanaerobaculia bacterium | reverse complement strand
TGCCGGTGCCGGCGGCGCCGGACAGCGTCACCAGCTGCACCGTCGGGTTGAGGATGGCGTGCAGCGCGAAGGTCTGCTCGGCGTTGCGCGGCGAGACGCCGTAGGCCGCAACCTTATGGAGGCGCTCGAGGAGGCCGCTCTCGGCGTTGTAGCAAGCGAGCGCCGACTTCTTCGCCGAGCGCAGCACGTAGTAGTGGTTGGCGGTCGGCGACTCGATGCCGAACGCGTCCGGCGCCACCGGCGCGCCGGCGTGGAGCGCGTCGATCGCAGACTCCTCGACGCCTTCGAACACCGCATGTCCGCGGCGCAGCTTTTCGACGTCGCGGATCTTGATCGTCTCGTAGTCTTCGGCGAGGAGGTTGAGCGCCCGCGCCTTGAGCCGCAGGTTGATGTCCTTGGAGACGAGGATGACGCGGCGGCCGGGCTCGGCCTCACGCAGCCGCAGCGCGGCGCCGAGGATGCGGTGGTCGTTGGAGTCGCTGCCGAAGACGCGCGCCGCTTCGGGCAGCTGGCCGTCGTCGGGGAGCACGCGCACGCGCCCTGATGTCGCGCCGTTCAGCGGGATCCACTCGCGCAGCAGGTTACCGCCCGAGAGGGTGTCGAGCTGGCGGATGAACTGCCGCGCCTGCAGGTTCATCACGCTGTTGCCCTTCTTGAACTGGTCGAGCTCCTCGAGCACGGTGATCGGCACCGCGACGTCGTGCTCCTGGAAGTTCTTGAGCGACTGGCCGTCGTAGAGGATCACCGAGGTGTCGAGCACGAAGACCTTGGTGCCGCGCGCCGCGGCGTGGAGAACGTCGCCATTGGTGGCGGGGAACGGCAAGGCATGCGAAACGGGCAGGGCGCTGCCGAGGGGCTCGTCCATGGGGTCTCCGCCTACCGGGCCGCTCTGGCAGACCGCTCTGGCAGACCAGGCGCCGGAGGCTCGCTGGAGTTACGAGGTGCGATACCAGGAGCCGGAAAGCCACGTGCCGCCGCGCCGTTCGCGCGGCCTCCGCCGGGGAGAGGGAGGGCTGCTGGCGGATCGATCATCTAGCGGACAAGCGGATTCTCGCACGGCCGGGCCGCTGACCGCTATACCCAGGGGGTTCGGGGCGAGCACCCCCAGCCGAGTGTGGCCGCCTGCAGGCGCCCGCCGGCCGGCCGCAACCTCGCGGCACGGAACTTGCCGGGCGAATGGCGGAGCATTCATGGCGTTCCGCCACCTCGACGAACCTGCAACTCTGCGCCTGCTCGTCCGCAACCTGCCGGTGGGCGTCTATGTCACCAGCGAGAGCGGCGAGATCCTCGACGCCAACCCGGCCTTCCTCGCCCTCGTCGGCGTCGGCACGCTGGAGGAGCTGCGCCGCATCAGCGCCGAGGATCTGGTGGTCGGCGGTCGCGCCGCCCGCAAGCGCCAGCGCGAGCTGCTCGACGCCACCGGCCACCTCAGCGAGCACGAGCTGCGTATGCGCCGCCCCGACGGCGCCGTGCGCACGGTGATCGACAGCTGCTACCGCGTGCGCGACCCCGAGGGCGGCGAGATCCTCTATCACGGCGTGCTCGTCGACATCACCGAGCGCAAGCTCTTCGAGCAGCAGCTCAAGGAGATGACCGGCCGCGACGCGCTCACCGGCTGCTTCAACCGCCGCTACCTCGCCGAGCTGGAAGTGCGGCTGATCGCGGAAGACGCGTCGTGGGGCGCCATCGTCGTCGACGTCGACCACTTCAAGAGCTACAACGACGAGCACGGCCACCAGGCCGGCGACGAGGTGCTGATCAGCGTCGCCCACTTCCTCCTGCGCGAGACGCGCGCACAGGACGCTGTAGTGCGTCTCGGCGGCGACGAGTTCCTGGTGCTCCTCGTCGGCGATCAAGCGGACTCCACCGCCGCCATCGCCGCCCGCCTGCGCGAGCCCGAGCACGTGCCCTCGCCGGTGCCCATCTCACTTGGCTACGCGGTGCGCCGGCCGGGCGAGACGCTGGAGCGCACCATTCAGCGCGCCGACAAGAGGCTCTTCGAGGTGCGGGCCCGGGAGCGGAAGGAGCGCCGCGGGCCGCCGCTCCCGTTGGCGACGGCGCAGGTCCGGTAGCGGCCCCTCCACTGCGCCCGCTGGCATTGAGGCCGGTGCAATTTATTGGGGGCGGCGGCGGTTGGTAGACTCCGCGGCCGATACCCAAACAATAAGTGGCGGGCTGTATCACCGGGTCCGACGTCGGGTCCGCTCTCGACGCGCTCCGGTGTTGCTCGCGATGGGCTCGGAAACGGGGAGGGACAACCATGCTTCCTGGCAGCCTTCGACGCAGCGTCTGGTGGTTTCTGATGATCCTGGCAGCGGTGGGCGCCGCGCGAGTCGACGCTCAGTGCGGCGGCGGCAGCTCCATCGGCCAGTATGGCTGCTGGGAGCAGCAGATCGAGAGCAGCAAGGACTTCTACAACGGTGGCGCCGGCAATCCTTACCGGGACCTGACGCTGCGCGTCACATTCACCGGGCCCGGCACCGGCACCGGTGGCACCAGCTTCACCCAGGATGCCTTCTGGGTCGGGGACACGACGAACGCCACCACGGCGAAGCGGTTCAAGGTTCGCGCCGCCCTTCGTCCCGGCATCTGGACCTGGAGCATCGCCGGGTGCACCGGCACGACCGGCAATCAGAGCTGCAGCACCGGCACCACGTGGACGCCGTCTTCGGGCGCGATCATGGTTTACGCGCGTGCGCTTCCCAACGCACTCTATTCCCGCGGTTTTCCGACGCAGAGCTCGTCCGGCACGGTGTACCAGCCGCTCACCTACGGCGATCGGGTGACGCGCTTCTACTGGGCCGGCGACACGGCGTGGAGCGCCCCCGCCTTCGAGATCGACGCGCTGCTGCACGGCGGCGCTCGCTACTGGTCGAATTTCCTCGCCGCGCGCACGCCCGACAGCCAGTTCTGGCCACCGCCGCCGTACAACCACTACGCCGCCTCGGCAGTGCTGGTGGCTCCGGCGGCGCACTGGAACAAGGCCAACGCGGCCGACGTGTTCAAGGTCCAGCCCGGCTGCCCCCTGACCCCGGCGATGGGGTCGAACGCGTACAACAACGTGCTCTGGTATCCCAACAACTGCTCGATACCCAACCCCGCATACTGGGACGCGCTCGACACCATGGTGCAGAGCGCCACCAACTCCGACATCGTGCTTCTCATCGCCGGGCTGATCCACCCCTTGAACCTGGGATCAACCTATCCGACCTACCCGCCGCCGGCGGAGGTGGCGCGCTTCTCCCGCTACCTGGCGGCGCGCATGGCGGGATTTGCCGTGATGTTCTCGCCCGGTTTCGACATGCCGGTGACGGCCCTCGCCGCCGATGGCACGAGCAACGGCCGAATGTTGATGGACAGCTCCGGCACGGCGGTCCGCGCGGCGTCGCCGAAGGCGCTGGTGACGGCTCACCTCAACGGCTCCGCCCTGTGCAGCGATTACCGTTCCTTCGCCACTTCGCCGTCGCCGTGGATGACCTGGTACCTCTTCCAGAGCGGGCACGCCCTGGCCTCGCAGGGGCAGTCGAGCGATCCCTGCGCCGG
>DATNCU010000124.1:0-2854 GCA_035607145.1 Thermoanaerobaculia bacterium | reverse complement strand
GGAGCTCGCAAACACGACGTGCCAGGCGAAGAGCGCCCTCTACCTCGGGCGCGGGTCCTTGTACCCGATTGCTCTCGAGGGTGCGCTAAAGCTCAAGGAGATCTCCTACATCCACGCCGAGGGCTACCCGGCGGGCGAGATGAAGCACGGCCCCATCGCGCTCATCGACGAGGACCTGCCGGTGGTCGCCGTCGCCACCGGCGACCGCGTCTTCGACAAGATGCTGAGCAACCTCCAGGAGGTCAAGGCCCGCGACGGCAAGACCATCGTCGTCACCGACCGCCCCGACGCCGTGCGCGACATCGCCGACGAGGTGCTGCCGGTGCCGTCGGTGGGCGAGCTGCTGCAGCCGATCGTCAACGTGGTGCCGCTGCAGCTGCTCGCCTACCACATCGGCGTGCGGCGCGGCGCCGACGTCGACCAGCCGCGGAACCTGGCGAAGAGCGTGACGGTGGAGTAGCCCTCGACTCCACCGCGAAGGATGATTGCCACATCGGCGCTCTCACGTCCATGCATCCATCAACGCGCCGCTCTGTGGTGGTCCTTTTCCTCTGCGCCATCGTTCTGGTGATCGCTCCGCCTCTCGCGGCCGAGGAGCTCGAGGCCTTGGCCGCGGGAGGCTTTCCCATCCAGCCCGGCGTCTGGCGGCTCGACGGTACCGACCCCGAGCTGCCGACGGCCGACCTCGAGCCCCTGCGCGCGCTCGTCGGCAAGGCCACCCTCGTCGGCCTCGGCGAGTCGGTGCATACCTCCGGCGGCTACTACGAGACCAAGGACCGCCTCTTCCGCTACCTGGTCGAGAAGCTCGGCTTCCGGGTCATCGCCTTCGAGACCCCCTGGCTCGACGGCGAGACCGCCAACGCCTACGTGCAGAGCTGCGACGGCGATGCGGACACCGCCACCGCCGGCTTCTTCGGCGTCTGGCGCAGCCGTGAGCTCTCTTCGCTCCTCGGCTGGATGTGCGACTGGAACCGCACGCACAGCAAGCCCAAGGACCGCCTCTCCGTCTACGCCTTCGACATCCAGTACCAGGCGGCCCAGGACACGCAGGCCCTGGCGGACTTCCTCGTCCGCCTTGGCCTCGATCCCGAGTCCGAGGCCTTCGCCGGGCTCGAGCGCTGCAGCCCGGCGGAGGCGGCGTTCCGCATCGCCCGCCCGTTCCAGGACGACGCCCTGCGCTGCCAGGAGGCGACCGCGGCGATCGCCCAGCTCTTCGCCAGCCAGTCCAAGGCGATCGCCAAGAAGGTGGGGAAGAGCGACTTCGAGTGGGCCAAGCTGCGGCGCGCCGGCCTAGACGCGTGGATGGGCGAGATGTTTTACGCCAAGCATCCGGAGCGCTGGCGTTCGTTCGCCGCGCGCGACCAGGGGATGGCGACCGTCCTCCTCGGGATCCGAGCCATCCGCTACCCGAAGTCGAAGATCGCCGTCTGGGCGCACAACGCGCACGTCGCGCACGACGGCACCGGCTGGGAGACGACGGTGATGGGCCAGCACCTCACGGCCGCGCTCGGCAACAAGTACGTCGTCGTCGGTCTCGCCAGCCGCGAGGCCGACATCGACTGGCTCAACGTCGGCTGCGGAGCGTCCGACCCGCCGAGCCCGGGGGCGTCCGAACAGATCCTGCATGCGCTCGGCGAAGAGATGCTGCTCGTGGATCTCCGCGCCACCTCGCTCTTCGAGCCCGGTAGCGAGTACGAGCTCGGCTGGCGCACCGTCGTCCCGGCGCGGACGTTCGACGCCCTCGTCTACCTCGATCGCTCGCGCAAGATGAGCCCCCTCGCCTGGCCGTCGTGTCAGTGACCGCCGACGAGCTGCACGCCGCGCGCGGTGGAGTCGACGGTGACGCTGCTCGGCAGGTGGGCGCCCTCGATCCACACGGTGTGCTGGTGGTCGAGGGTGTCGCGCAGGCGCTCGACGGCGGCGAGGATGCGGCTCACCGAGCCGACGTCCTGAGCCTTGCCCCACGCTGACGCGGCGGAGAGCGCGCGGCGATCTTCGGAGAGCGTCTTGCTCGACGGCCGCCCGGTCGACCAGACGAGCAGCGGTACGCGCAGCTCTTCGAGGAAGCGCAGCACCTCCCCGGCGCCGTAGGCGCTCTCGTCGCGCGGGTCGGGGCCGAGCACCAGCACTACCGCCCGCGGCCGCGCGCCGCTCGCTGCCTGCAGCCCCGCCACCGCCAGCGCGTCGCTGAGGCGCTGGTAGTGCTGCGCCGGCGGCACCGGCACGCGGGTGAGCATCCAGGCGAAGCTGCCGCTCTCGCGCGTGAACGGCTGGGTCATGGTGAAAAGGCGCGCGGGCAGGTCCTTGCCCGCCACCATGGCGACGTTGCGGAGGTTCGGGAAGAGGAACTCGACTTCTTCGCCGGCACGTACAGCGGTCGCCGGCGTGATCAGCGAGCCGCCGCGCGCGGCGATCTGCCGCAGCGGCTCGCGGGCGCCCTGGTCGAGCACCATCACCACGCGGCCCGGCGACTTGTCGACCGCCACCGCGCGCACTGGCGCGCCGTCGAGCCGCAGCGCGCCGGCGAAGCTCTCGACCGTCGGCGTGGCGGTGCCCTCGATGCGCAGCGGCACGCCGGTGAGCTCGGTGTCCATTACCGCGCCGGCGGCACCGCCCAGCGAAAGCTCGGCGCGGTAGTGCGTGCCGTCCTCGAAGCGCAGCTCGGCGGCGAGCAGGTGCGGCTGCGTCGGGTCGTAGGAAGGCAGGGCCATCGCGCCGTCGGCCGCCAGCGCGATGGGCGCGCCGTCGAAGCTCGCCGCGATCGAGTCGGCGGTCGCGTATTCGACGTGACGCCAGAGCAGCCGCGCCCGCTGCGGCCGCGCGGGATCGCCTTCGAGCACCAGCGCCGCCTCGG
>DATNCU010000116.1:0-8244 GCA_035607145.1 Thermoanaerobaculia bacterium | reverse complement strand
CCTGCTCGCCGGTGACGAGCCGCCCTCCGACGGCACCATCTCCATCCCCAAGCGGGCCCGCGTCGGCGTGCTGCGGCAGGACCACTTCGCCTACGAGGACGAGCCCATCGTGCACGTGGCAATGATGGGCCACCGCGAGCTGTGGGCGGCGATCGCCGAGAAGGAGCGTCTGCTGGCGGCGCCCCGCGAGCAGTTCGACGCCGAGCGCTACGCCGAGGTCGAGGAGGTCATCCTCCACCAGGACGGCTACACGCTGGAGTCGCAGGCGGGCGAGGTGCTCGAAGGGCTCGGCATCCCCACCGAGGTGCACCGGCTGCCGATGCGCACGCTCTCGGGCGGCTTCAAGCTGCGGGTGCTCCTGGCCCAGGTGCTCGCCGCGCACCCCGACGTGCTGCTCTTCGACGAGCCCACCAACCACCTCGACATCCTCTCCATCCGCTGGCTGGAGAAGTTCCTCGCCGGCTTCACCGGTTGCGCGCTGGTCATCTCGCACGACCACCGCTTCCTCGACAACGTCTCGACGCACATCCTCGACGTCGACTACGAGACCATCCTTCCCTACACCGGCAACTACGCGCAGTTCGACGTCCAGAAGCACGAGGAGCGCGCCCGCAAGGAGCACGCGATCGCGCGGCAGGAGAAGGAGATCGCGCAGCACCAGGCGAACATCGACCGCTTCAAGGCCAAGGCGACCAAGGCGCGGCAGGCGTCGTCGAAGCAGAAGCTGCTCGACCGCATCGTCATCGAGCATGTGCCGCGCAGCTCGCGGCGCTACCCCACCTTCCGCTTCCAGCAGGTGCGGCCGTCGGGCAAGGTGGCGGTCGAGGCGAGCGGCATCAGCAAGCGCTACGGCGACAAGCAGGTGCTCGAGGGTGTCGCGCTCGACGTGCAGCGCGGCGACCGCCTCGCCATCATCGGCCCCAACGGCATCGGCAAGTCGACGCTGCTCAAGATCCTCATGGGCAAGCTCGAAGCCGACGCCGGCAGCGCCGCGTGGGGCTACGAGACCTACCCCGGCTACTTCGCGCAGGACCACCGCGAGCAGCTCGACGACTCGGCGGAGACCGTCGAAAGCTGGCTCTGGCGCTTCTGCCCCGGCGAGCCCATCGGCTTCGTGCGCGGGCGGCTCGGTGCCGTCCTCTTCTCCGGCGACGACGTGCACAAGAAGCTTCAGGCGCTCTCCGGTGGCGAGGCGGCGCGGCTCATCTTCGCCAAGCTCGGCATCGAAAAGCCCAACGTGCTGGTCCTCGACGAGCCCACCAACCACCTCGACCTCGAAGCCATCGACGCGCTCGTCGAGGGGCTCGAGAAGTTCGACGGCACGCTGATCTTCGTCTCCCACGACCGCTGGTTCGTCCAGCGGCTCGCCAACCGCATCCTCGAGATCACGCCGCAGGGCATCCGCGACTTCCGCGGCACCTACGAGGAGTACCTCGAGCGCCTCGGCGACGACCACCTCGATGCCGGCGCCGCCCTGCTGCGCGTCAAGCGCGAGCGGCAGAAGAAAGAAGAGGCGGCGAGCAAGCCGGTGCGCGAGCGCACCCCCGCCGAGGACAAGGCGGCGCAGAAGCACCACAAGCGCCTCGCCGCCGAGCGCGACGAGGTGACGGCGCGCCTGGAGAAGGCCGAGGCGCGCATCCACGAGATCAACGAGAAGTTCTGCGACCCCGGCTTCTTCCAGTCCGCCGCCCGCAACGAGGTGCAGCGGCTCGAGAGCGAGCAGAAGCGGCTCGGCGAAGAGATCGCGGCGCTGATGGCGCGCTGGGAAGCGCTCGAGCAGGAGCTCGGCGCCATCGCCGCTGTCGTGAGCTGAAGGCGGGCGCCGGCGCCCGTCACCTTCGGCCGCTCACCAGCAGCCCGAGGGTGCTAGGCTGGTTTTGCGCCAGCGCCAATCTGTCGTCATGGTTTGCGGGAGCCGCCCCGCGGCCGCGCAGGCGAGCGCGGGCGGACGGCCACAACCGGGTGAGGCACGCCATGTCGAAGGCCCTCGTTCCGCTCTCCGTCGCGCTTCTCCTCCTGCCGGTCTCGGCAAACGCCTCCGATCCCACCACGCGGCCGCTGCCGCGGCTGGAGACCGGCATGCACACCGCGCTCATCACGCGGATCGCGACCGATGCCCGCGGGGTGTGGGCAGCCACGGTCTCGATCGACAAGACGGCGCGGGTGTGGGAGGTCGCGACCAGGAAGCAGGTTGCCGTGCTGCGCCCGCCGCAGGACGTCGGTCCCGAAGGGAAGCTCTACGCCGTCGCCATGTCGCCGGATGCCGTCGAGGTCGCCGTCGCCGGCTGGACCGGCTACGACTGGGACGGGCAGAGCGCGATCTACGTCTTCGATCGCGCCAGCGGCCGGATGGTGCGCCGGCTGCCCGCCCTGCCGAACGCGGTCAACCACCTCGCCTACTCGCCCGACGGGAGGTGGCTCGCGGCGGCGCTGGGTGGCGGCAACGGCGTTCGGGTCTTCGATGCGAAGACCGGCCGGCAGACCGGGAGCGACGAGAGGTATGGCGCGGACTCCCTCAGCGCGCACTTCAGCCCCGACAGCAAGCGTCTGTTGACCAGTTGCTTCGACGGTCAGCTGCGCCGCTACGACGTGGAGGACGGGCGGCTCGGCGTGCCCAGGCGTGCCCAACTGCAGGGCGCCCAAACCCTGCTCGGTGCGCGCTTTTCTCCCGGCCCGGGCCGGCTCATCGCGGTTGGCTTCCTGGATAGCACAAACGTAGTCGTCTTGGACGCCGAGAGCCTGCAAGAGGTGGCGCGGCCCGGTACCGTGGGAATGAACAACATCAGCCTCAACTCGCTCGCGTGGAGCGCCGACGGCGCCTTTCTGGTGGCAGCCGGCCGCTCGCGCTCGGCAGAGCTTTCTTCGATGCGTCGCTGGCGGGTGAGTGACTGGTCGCCGCTGGGCGACGTCGTGCTGTCGCGAGACACGGTGATGGATCTCGTTCCGTTGCCCAGCGGCGAGGTGCTGTTCGCCAGCGCCGACCCGACCTGGGGCGTGGTGGACAGCGCCGGCGGCGTGCGCCGCCAGCCGAGTGCAAAGGGCGACTTGCGGGGCAACGACCGACTCGCGTTGTCCGCAGACGGCCGGCGGGTGGGCTTCAACTACGGGTCGCCCGGCTGGGAGAGCGGGGGCTTCGACCTGGTCAGCCGCAGCCTGGGGGGCGAGCCGCCGACTGCTCTCGCACGCACCTCAGCCCCCGGGCTGGAGGTCGAAAACTGGCGGAGCTCCACACCGACCGTCAACGGTCAGCTGCTGAAGCTCGAAGCCTTCGAGGAGTCGTATAGCCTGGCCATCCTTCCTGACGGCCAGCGTTTCGCGCTCGGCTCGGCCTGGAACGTGTGGCTCTTCGATCGCAACGGTCAGGTGCTGTGGAAGAAGCCGGCACCAGGGGCCGTTTGGGCCGTCAACGTCACCCTCGACGGACGCTTCGTCGTGGCGGCCCATGACGACGGCACGATCCGCTGGCTGCGCGTGGGCGACGGCGAAGAGGTGCTGGCGTTCTTCCCCCACGCCGACCACCAGCGCTGGATCGCCTGGACTCCCGAGGGCTTCTACGCCACCTCCGGAGCGGACGCCGAAGAGCTCATGGGCTATCACCTCAATCGCGGCCGCGATCACGAAGGCGAGTACGTGAGCGCCAGCCAGTTGCGCGAGCAGTTCTACCAGCCTGGCCTGATCTCGCGGCGGCTCGACGCCGACGGCGATGCGCTGGTGGCCGAAGCGGCGCAGCGGGTCGGCGACGTACGCGAGGTGCTCGCCGGCACCAAGGCGCAGCCTCCCGTGCTCGAGCTGCTGTCGGACGCCGAGATCACCACCGAGGGCGAGGTCCCGGTGCAGGTCCGCATCAAGGACGGCGGCGGCGGCGTCGGGCGTTTGATCTATCGCATCGACGGCACCGAGCTCGAAGGGCGCATGGTGGGCGTGGTCGCCTCCGGCACCGAGAGCCGCAGCTTCCCGCTGCCGCAGGGTCGCCGCGTGATCACGGTCACCGCCACCAACGCGCGCGGCGTCGAGTCGCTGCCGGTGCGCATCGTCGCCAACGTGGTCCCCCGCAGCTTCTCGCAACCGTCGCTCTACGTGCTGGCGGTGGGCGTCTCGATGTACCGCGACGCCGCTCTGCAGAGAGGCGTGAAGCTGGCCGCCGGCGACGCGAAGGCGATTGGCCAGCTCTTCCAAGACCAGGGTTCCCGGCTCTACCGCGCGGTCCACCTGCGCGTCCTCACCGACGAGCACGCGACCGGCGCCGCCATCCGCGCCGCCTTCGAGGAGCTGGCCGGACTGATCGGCCCGCAAGACGTGTTCGTGCTCTACCTCGCCGGCCACGGCATCAGCTTCGAGCGCACCTTTCACTTCGTACCCTGGGACGCCGTGTACACCTCGTCGGATGCCTTGCGGAAGCGCAGCCTCAACAACGACGACTTCCGCACCCTGCTGGCGAAGATCGCCGCCGCCAAGAGCGTCGTGCTGCTCGACACCTGCAGCTCGGGCGGCTTCGGACGCGAGGAGGGCCGCGGCGTCGAGGACAAGGACGCCATCGATCGGTTGAGCCGGCTTTCCGGCCGCGCCATGATCGCCGCCACCGCCGACGAGAAGATGGCGATGGAGGGCGAGGGCGGCCACGGCGCCTTCACCTACGCGCTGCTGGAGGGCCTGCACGGCAGGGCCGACCGCAACGCCAACGGCACCATCGAAATCGGCGAGCTCGGCGACTTCGTCGAGGAGGAGGTGCCGCGGCTGACCAAGGCGAAGTGGGGGTACGAGCAGTTCCCCTTCCGCCAGACCGAGGGCAGCTCGTTCGCGCTGGTGTCGAAGCCGTGAAAGCGCCGCTCAAGGTCTTCCTGTCGTACGCCCACGAAGACGAGCCGCACCGGCAGACCCTCGCCAACCACCTGAGCGCCCTCGAGGACGAGGGGCTGATCGCCATCTGGCACGACCGCAAGATCCTCGGCGGCGACGAGTGGGCAGTTTCCATCCGCGACGCGCTCGCCAGTGCCGACATCGTGCTGCTGCTCATCAGCGCCGATTTTCTCGCCTCGAAGTATGCCAACGACGTCGAGCTCACCGCGGCGATCAGCCGCCACGACGCGGGGCAGACGCAGGTGGTACCGGTGATCCTGCGCAGCTGCGACTGGCAGCACTCGCGCTTCGCGCGCTTCGAGGTCTTGCCGCCCGACGGCGAGCCGGTCGTCGAGATTACTTACCAGGACCAGCGCTTCGTGGCGGTGGCCAAGGGCCTGCGCGCCATCGTTGCCGCCAAGCTCGCTGGGCGTACGCAATCGCAGACGGAAGCCTCGTCCAAAGCCCCGGGCGCCGTGAGCAAGACCGGCGGATTCGCCCGGCAACCTCGCGCCAGGACGCCGCGCAGGCTCACGATCGGCAAGATCGCGTTCTTCGGCATCGAGCTGGGCGGCCCTTTCGAGATCCCCCTGCCGAGGCTGGCCCGCCGGTCGCTGCTGCTCGCCGTCGCGGGAATGGTCTTGCTCGGAGCGCTCGTCGCCGCCGGCTACTACGCACTCATGGTGCGCCCCCCGCTCGGGAGGGCCCGTGACGCGATGCGCATCGGCCGCTACGACATTGCGCTGGATTCGTTGCGCGCCGTTCCTGGCTGGCTGAGTGCGTGGCCCCGCATCGCAAGCTCGCGGCGAACCGCCCAGCTCGGCGCCAGGATGTACGAGAGCGGGTCCGACCGCGAGAGCATCGCCCGCGACCTGCGCCATGAGCGCGACGAACGGCCGGGAGACGCCGACCTGATGGTCCTCTACGCGACGTACCTGCTGGGCAAGGGGGACTACGACGAAGCCAGGAAGCTCGCTACGGTCGCCAAGGACCGGGACGCCAACAACGCGGAGGCCTGGTCGCTGCTCGGGCTCGACTTGGCCCTCTCGGGCGATTGGCGGGGAGCCGCGAAACACTACACCAAGGCCACGCTGGCAGCGCCCGACTCGCCGCAGTATCGCGGCAACCTCGCGCGCGCGCTGCTCGAGGCGGGCGACGTCGACCGGGCGATCGCGGAGTATCGAACGGTCGGCGCGCTGCCGCTGCCGCTCATCGAGCGGGGCCTGGCCCACTGGGCGAAGGGGGAATGGGAGGAGGCCCTGGACGCCCGCGCGGACGCCGTCAAGGACCTCGACCAAGCCAGGGCGTCCACTGAGTTCTACGACCGGCGGGATTGGATCTTCCTGCTTCTCGACAAGGGCAAGGGCGTGCGGCTGGTCACTCGCGAGGACAAACGTTGCTATGCGATCCTGGCGGAATCAGCTTCGCGCGTGCTGGCGGGCGAGGCGGCGGTGGTGTTTCCGCCGCGCGAATGCGGCCACGTTCCGCTCGCCATCCGCGAGCTGCTCGCCGACGACCTCTGCCGCTTCGTCGACGCGCCGCAGCCTTCCCACGCCGCCGAGGCAGGCATGCTGCGCCAGGCGATCGGCATGCCCGTGGACTGCGCGGCACCGGGCCCTCGGCCGGCGAGCCCGGCCCCGGGCGGCTCGACGACCTGACGCCCGCGCCGGCGCGCGTTCACGGGCAGGCGAAGGCCTGAGTGTCGGTGATCGGCGCGAAGGGCGAGCCCTGCGGGTGGGTGTAGGTACGCTCGGCACCGGTGAGACGGTCGCGCACCCGCAGCACGACTCCGACGTCGGTGAGCCCGCTGGCGAAGACCCAGAAACGGTCGTTGTAGGAGCAGGCGTCGATCAGCTTGACCGTCAGCTCCAGGTTGTCGTCGTCGAAGAACCAGAGGGCGCCGGTCTGGTAGGTGATCGGCAGCGGGAAGCCCGAACCGTGGCTGCCGTCGGCGGCGGTCCACTCGGCGGTGACGATGAAACGCCCGCCGAGCAGGCAGAGGGAGCCGGAGCAGGCCGACGGTGTCGCGCCGACGCTGAACGTCGCCACGTCCACGAGCGGGTCCGGAGTGGAGAAATTGTCGACCGCGTACAGTTGCAGGTCGTAGGTGCCGGGGGAGAGCGTCCCCAAGGGCACGTCGACGCGGTGCTCGATCGGATTGGTTTCGCAGTGCACGACGTCCGCATCGAAGCGCACCTTGATGACGTTTCCGCCGCGCTCGACGGTGAAGGACGGAGGCGAGCAGAAGCCCGTCGTGATGAAGCGCACCTTGACCGGATCGCTCCCGACGGGCGCAGCGGGGTGAACGGGCGGCTCGTCGAACCGCCCTTCCACCGCGAACGCCACGGGAACGAGCACGAGCTGGACGAGGGTGGCGAGCAGCACTGGGCGCATCGGGTACCTCCTGGCAATGCTCGACCGAGGGGAATATGAGCTTATGGCATATCGAGTGCCGCGTCCACCGGGGGAGCCGCTCTTTTTGATCGCGACCTGACGAGCCCGGTTTATCCTGCCCGTCGTGACGGCCCAAGTCCGCGTCTTCCTCGAGCCCGGTCACGTCAAGCCGGTGTGGGCGGGTCACCCGTGGGTCTACGCCCAGGCAATCGCCCACGTCGAAGGCAGTCCCGCCGCCGGCGACGTCGTCGAGGTGCGCGACCGGCAGAGCAACTTCCTCGGGCGCGGCTTCTGGTCGGCGGGCTCGGCGATCCCGGTGCGGCTGGTGTCGCGCGATCCCGACGAGGCGCTCGACGAGGCGGCGCTGGCGCGACGGGTAGCCGCCGCCGCCGAGCTGCGCGGGCGCGTGCTCGGGCTCCCTTCCACGGCCCCGGCGCGGGGCACCGACGGCTACCGGCTGGTGCACTCCGAGGGTGACGACCTGCCGGGCGTGGTCGTCGACCGCTACGGCGACACCGCCTGCGTGCAGCTGCTCACCATCGGCATGAAGCGGCGCGAGGAGGCGCTGTTCGACGCCTGCGCGGCGCTGCCGGGGATCCGCCGCGTCGTCGAGATGCCGGGCGGCGAGGGGCAGCGGCGCGAGGGCATCGTCTCGACGTTGCGCACGGTGCGCGGCGCGCCGAGCGACACGCTCGCCTTCCGCGAGCGCGGCTTCGCCTTCGAGGTGCCGCTCTCGCTGGCGCAGAAGACCGGCTACTACTTCGACCAGCGCGAGAACCGCGCGCGGGTGGAGGCGCTGGCGAGCAACGCG
The DNA here is from genome assembly GCA_035607145.1 of Thermoanaerobaculia bacterium. GTDB lineage: Bacteria > Acidobacteriota > Thermoanaerobaculia > Multivoradales > JAIOJS01 > DASYQD01. The sequence continues at coordinate 203 of DATNCU010000116.1, read as the reverse complement.
CGCGTGCTCGACCTCTGCACCTACCTCGGCGGCTTCGCGCTGGCGGCGGCGCGCGGCGGTGCCACCGGCGTCGTCGGCGTCGACCGCGCGGCGCCGCTGCTCGCCACCGCCGCGGCGATCGCGGCGCGCAACGGCATCGGCGAGCGCATCAGCTGGAGGCAGGGCGATGCGCGGCGGGACCTCGCGGCGTGGGCGGCGGCGGG
>DATNCU010000094.1:0-5095 GCA_035607145.1 Thermoanaerobaculia bacterium | reverse complement strand
AGGGTGGCGAGGTGGTCGAGACCACCTCGCGTCACCTCGCATGATCGGCGCGCTGCGCAACCTGCTCGAGGGGTTCTTCCTCGAGGTCGGCCGCTTCTTCACGCTGCTCGCGCGCACGTTGGCGTGGACGTTCCGCCGGCCGTTCGACCTCGCCGAGTGGCTGCGGCAGATGGTGAAGGTGGGCGTGGATTCGACGCCGGTCATCCTGCTCACCGCGGCGTTCACCGGCGGCGTGCTGGCGCTGCAGACCTTCAGCACCCTCAAGCGCGTGCACGCCGAGGGCTACGTCGGCACGCTGGTGGCGCTGTCGATGGTGCGCGAGCTCGGCTGTGTGCTCGCCGCGCTGGTGCTCGCCGGCCGCTCGGGGTCGGCGATGGGGGCCGAGCTCGGCACCATGCGCGTCACCGAGCAGATCGACGCGCTGGAGGTGCTGGCGACCGACCCGGTGCACTTCCTGGTGGTGCCGCGGGTGTGGGCGACGACGATCATGCTGCCGCTGCTGGTGGCGCTCGGTGACGCCATCGGCATCGTCGGCGGCTACGTGGTGTCGGTGGTGCTGCTGGGCGCCAACCCGGTGTCGTACATCGACAACACCTTCCGCTTCATGGACCTCTCCGACCTCACCTCGGGCCTCATCAAGGCCGCCGTCTTCGGCCTGCTGATCGCGCTCATCGGCTGCCAGCAGGGGCTGTACACACGAGGCGGTGCCGAGGGCGTCGGGCGTGCGACGACTCGCGCGGTGGTGATCGCCAGCATGGCGGTGCTGATCTCCGACTTCTTCCTCACCAAGCTGCTGTTCTGACGATGACGACGCCCGCACCACGACCGCGCCCGCGCGACGACGAAGACGCCGAGCTGCCCCTGCGTCCGCGCGCCGGCGAGGCGGCGGAGCCGAAGATCTCCCTGCGCGGCGTCAGCAAGTCGTTTGGCGGCCGCGTCGTGCTCGACGCCGTCGACCTCGACGTGCTCGCCGGCGAGTCGCTGGTCGTCGTCGGCGGCTCGGGCACCGGCAAGAGCGTGATGCTCAAGCACATGATCGGGCTGATCCGCCCCGACGCCGGCACGGTGACGGTGGACGGCGTCGACCTGGTGACGCTGGGCAACCGCGAGATCACCGACTTCCGCCGCCGCTTCGGGATGGCCTTCCAGGAAGGCGCGCTCTTCGACTCGATGACGGTCGAGGGCAACGTCGCCTTCCCGCTGCGCCGCGCCGGTTGGGAGCGCGAGCGCCTCCGCGCCCGCGTCGGCGAGTGCCTCGACCTCGTGCACCTCGAAGGCGCCGAGCGCAAGCTGCCGGCGGAGCTCTCGGGGGGCATGCGGCGCCGCGTCGGCCTCGCCCGCGCCATCGCGCTCGAGCCGCAGATCCTCCTTCTCGACGAGCCCACAACCGGCCTCGACCCGGTGATCTCGGCGGTGGTGGAGGAGCTCGTCATCGAGCTGCACCAGCGCCTGCGCCTCACCGTGGTCGCCATCACCCATGACATGGAGAGCGCCTTTCGGATCGCCAACCGCATCGGTATGCTGCACAAGGGCAGGGTGATCGCGTTGCTGCCGCCGGAGGAGTTCCGCCGCTCGCCCGACCCGCGCGTGCAGCAGTTCCTGCGCCGTGAAGCAAAGGGTCCTCTCACCGAGGACTAGGAGCGAGCCCGCAGCGCGATCGTTTGCCGCGACCCTCTCGTCGCGGCTCCTGGAGAGCTCATAGTGGAGAACACCGTCAAGGTCGGCATCTTCATGACCCTCGCCCTCGGCGTGCTGGGTTACCTCATCCTGCGCGCCGAGCAGGTGCGCCTCTTCGAGCCGCGCGGCCGCCGCGTCGTGGCGCAGTTCGACAGCGTCGCCGGGCTCGACGACCAGTCCGCCGTGCGCATCGCCGGCGTGCGCGTCGGCCGCGTCGACGGCATCGACCTGCGCGGCCGCCAGGCGCTGGTCACGGTGGTGGTCGAGGACGACGTCCCGCTCACCGAAGGCACCTACGCGCAGATCAAGAACCTCGGCCTGCTCGGCGACAAGTACGTCGAGCTGGTGCCCGGGCCCGGCAACGCCGCCGTGCTCGGCGAGAGCGCGGTGATCCCCGGCCAGCCGTCGATGGGCATCGACGAGGTGCTGTCCTCGGTGGGCGGCCTCGGCGGCTCGCTGCAGGAGGTGGCGTTGCAGCTCTCCGGCCGGGCGCCGCCGGTGGGGCCGCTGGGGCACCTTGTCGTCAACCTCGAGCAGACCAGCGAGCAGATCCGCGACCTGGTGGCGAGCAACCGCGACCAGCTGCGCGTCACCATCGCCAACTTCCAGTTGGTGTCGGCGACGCTGGCCCGCGAGCTGCCCAAGCTCACCGCGCAGCTCGACTCGATGCTCGCCGAGGTCCACGCGGTGGTGGCCGAGAACCGCGGCGCCTTGCACGGCGGCCTCGAGAACGTCGAGTCGCTCACCGCCGACCTCAAGACCTCGGTGGACAACCTCAACCAGATCACCGGCAAGCTGGCGCGCGGCGAAGGGACGATGGGGAAGCTGATCAACAGCGACCAGGCGCACGACGAGCTCATCGGCGCCCTCGACTCGGTGCAGAGCGGCGTGCAGGGGTTGACGCAGTCGCTGGGCAAGGTCAACAAGCTGCAGCTCGAGCTCGCCATGCAGGGCTACTACCTGGCGGATCGCGAGGAGAGCCATGGCGAGTTCCGCGTCGACATCGATCCGCAGAGCGGCCACTTCTACCGCGTCGGCTTGGTGAGCGACCCGGCCGGCCGCGTCAAGACCAAGACGCAGACGGTGACGACGACGCAGCCCGACGGCAGTACTTCGACGGAGACGACCGAAACGACCACCCACGAAGACAGCCGCACCATCTCCGGGATGTTCGGCGTCCCCCTCGGCGAGCGCTACAAGGTCTGGGGCGGCCTCATCGAGTCGCGCTTTGGCGGGCAGATCGAGTGGAAGCCCACACCGCGCTGGGAGCTCGCGCTGCAAGCCTTCGACTTCGATCGTCCGAACGACGAGAGCCCGCACCTCCGGCTGCTCGGTAGCTGGCAGCCCAAGCCGCACATCCTGCTCATCGGTGGCTACGACGACCCGCTGGTCTCGGCGCGCGACTCGTTCTTCCTGGGCCTCGGCATCCGCTGGCGCGACGACGACCTCAAGTACCTGCTCGGGTCGATCCCACGGTTCTGAGCGTGGCGGTGCTGGTGCAAGGATCGCGGGCGCGATTGCGATCGATGTCCTGATGGCGCGTCCGCGCACCCGCTTCGTCTGCCAGGCCTGCGGCTACTCGAGCCCGCGCTGGCTGGGCCGCTGCACCGAGTGCGAGGCGTGGGACAGCTTCGTCGAGGAAGCGGCGCCGGTGCCGCGCGTGGCGGGGCGGTTGGGGGCGGGCGGCGGTGGGGCGGCGGCGGCGCCGGCGCCCTTGCCGCTTGCGGCGGTGGGGGAGGAGGCGGCAACTCGGTTCGGCAGCGGCATGCCGCTGCTCGATCGCGTGCTCGGCGGCGGTGTGGTGGCGGGTGGCGCGGTGCTGCTCGCCGGCGAGCCCGGCATCGGCAAGTCGACGCTTCTGCTGCAGCTCGCCGAGGCGCTGGCGCGAAGCGGGCGGCGCGTGCTCTACGCCAGCGCCGAGGAGTCGACGCGCCAGTTGCGGCTGCGCGCCGAGCGGCTGGGTTGCGGCCACCCTGGTTTGCTGGTGGCCGGCGAGACGGCCGTCGAAGCGGTGCTGGCGTCGGCAGCAGCGGTGACGGGCGGCGCCCACGCGCTCTTCGTCGACTCCATCCAGGCGCTGCACAGCGAGGAGCTGTCGGGCCTGCCTGGCTCGGTCGGGCAAGTGCGCGCCTGCGCGGAGCGGCTGGTCGAGCACGCCAAGCGCACGGACTGCGCGCTCTTCCTGGTCGGCCACGTGACGAAGGAAGGCAGCATCGCCGGCCCGAAGTCGCTGGAGCACCTGGTCGACACCGTGCTCGCCTTCGAAGCCGAGGGCGGCGCCGACTACCGATTGCTGCGCGCCGCCAAGAACCGCTTCGGCCCCGCGGGCGAGGTGGCGCTGTTCGAGATGCACGATAGCGGCTTGGTCGAGGTGGCCGACCCGTCGCGCGTGCTGCTCGCGCAGCGGCGCCCGGAAGCGCCGGGCTCGGCGGTCGCGGCGACGGTGCAGGGCTCGCGGCCGCTGCTCGTCGAGGTGCAGGCACTGGTGCACGCGAGCGAGCTGGCAACGCCGCGCCGCGTGACGCTCGGCCTCGACGGCCCGCGAGTGGCGCTGCTGCTCGCCGTGCTCGAACGCTTCGGCGGCGCCTCCTTCGCCCAGCGCGACGTCTACCTCAACGTCGTCGGCGGCGTGCGGCTGGAGGAGCCCGCCGTCGACCTCGCGATCGCGGCGGCGCTGCTTTCGGCCCTCGCCGAGAAGCCACTGCCCCCACAAGCCGCCTTCTTCGGCGAGCTCGGCCTCCTCGGTGAGATCCGCCCCGTCGGCCGCGCCGAAGTACGCCTCCGCGAAGCCGCGGCGTTGGGCTTCACCACCGTCTACGCCCCACGCCTCGAAGGCTCCCGCCGCCCGCGCGAGGTCAAGCTCCGCGAGCTCGAGCACATCCGCGACCTGGCGAGGGCGCTCGCATAGCCGGCTGCTAGACTGTTGTTGAAGAATTCAACAAGGAGCGAGCGATGGCGACCGTCAACTTCAGCGTTCCCGAGGAGATCAAGCGCGAATTCCAAAAGACCTTCGCCAAGGAGAACAAGAGCGCCATCATCACGAGGCTGATGCAGCAGGCCGTCGAGGAGCGCCGGAGGGAGCTGGCGCACGAGGCAGCGATCGACAAGCTGTTGGATCTGCGTCGTCGAGTACCGCCAGCGACCGATGCCGAGATTCGCCGCGCGAGGCGCTTTGGCCGGCCATGATTCTCGTTGTCGATGCCAGCGTGGCGTTGAAGTGGGCGATCCCCGATCCAACGACGGAGGAGCATCTCGACGAAGCCCTGGAGCTGCTCCGGGTTGTTCGCAGCCACGAGGCGACGTTGGTGCAGCCGCAACATTGGTTGTATGAGGTGGCGGCGGTGCTCGTCCGCCTTCGCCCGAGAATCGTCGCTCAGGGCCTCGACTTGCTCTCGATGATCAAGATAACGGTCGCCGA
>DATNCU010000081.1:0-3239 GCA_035607145.1 Thermoanaerobaculia bacterium | reverse complement strand
GCCGCCGCGGCCCCGGCCACGACTGGGCGATCGTGCGGCTCGCCGCCGCCGGCCTGATCGAGCGCGTCGAGATCGACACCAGCCACTTCAAGGGCAACGCGCCCGGCCGCTGCACCCTCGAGGGCGTGCACGCGCCCGGCGCCGCCGCCGCCGACCTCACCGGCTGGCGCCCGCTGCTCGCCTCGCCGCTCCACCCGCACCGCCGCCACCTGTTCGACGCCGAGCTGCGGCGCGCCGGCCTCGTCACCCACCTGCGGCTGTCCGTGTTCCCCGACGGCGGCGTCGCGCGGCTGCGCGCCTTCGGCCTGCTCTCGCCCGAGCCCGCCCCCGGCCTCGCGGCGCTCAACGCGATGCCCGCCGCCGACGCGCGGGCGGCGCTGCTCCGCTGCTGCGGCGCCGCCCGGTGGGCCGACGCGATGATGGCCGCGCGCCCGTTCGAGGACGCGCCCGCGCTGCTGCGGATCGGCGAGCGCACCTGGTGGTCGCTCGACGAGGCCGATCACCGCGAGGCGCTCGCCGCGCACCCCCGGATCGGCGGCGCCGCCGATTCGCGCTGGACCCGCGACGAGCAGCAGGGCGCCGGCGCGGCGGGCGCGGACCTGCTCGACGAGCTCGCCGCCGCCAACCGCGCCTACGAGGAGCAGCACGGCTTCCTCTTCATCGTCTGCGCCACCGGGCGCAGCGCCGAGGGCATGCTCGCCGATCTCCGCGCGCGCATGCCCCGCACCACCGCCGAGGAGCTGCGCACCGCCGCCGAGGAGCAGGCGAAGATCACGCGGCTCCGCCTCACCAAGCTGCTGGGAGAGCTCGCATGATCACCACGCACGTCCTCGACACCGCCGCCGGCCGGCCCGGCCGCGGCATCACCATCGAGCTCGAGCGCTCCGACGGCCGCGGCGCCTGGCAGCTGCTCGGCGCCGGCGCCACCGACGACGACGGGCGCCTGCGCACGCTGACGCCGGCCGGCCCCGTCGCGCCCGGCACCTACCGGATCCGGTTTCACACCGGCGTCTACCACGCCGCGCAGGGCACCGCCGGCTTCTTCCCGATCGTGGAGATCCAGTTCACCGTCGCCGACGGCGCGCAGCACTACCACGTGCCGCTGCTGCTCTCGCCGTTCGGGTACTCCACATATCGCGGGTCCTGAGCCACCCGCGCCGGCGCCGCTGCGCTACAACGCGCGCATGTCCGCGCGCACCACCCTGCCCGAGAAGAAGCTCCACAAGGTCCTCGATCGCGTCCACCGCGCCCAGGCCAAGGTCGCCGAGCGGTACCCCGGCGACAGCGGCGTGCGGCAGCCCATCCACACCGTCTACGGCGGCGCGCACCTGTTCACGTCCGACACCGCGCACAAGCTCGGCGAGCTCGCGCTGCGCGCGCTCGAGACCTACGCCCCGGACGCCCCGGCGTTCTGCGAGGCGATCGGCGTGCGCGCCGAGCTCGCGCCCAAGGTCCACGAGCGCGTGCGCGACAAGCTGCGCCGCGAGCCCGTCGAGGACTTCCGCATCGACTTCGAGGACGGCTACGGCAACCGCCCCGACGCCGAGGAGGACGGCCACGCCCTCGCCGCCGCGCAGCAGGTCGCCGCCGGCTTCGCGGCCGGCACGCTGCCGCCGTTCATCGGCATTCGCATCAAGCCGCTCACCCGCGATCTCGCGGCGCGCTCGCTCCGCACCCTCGACATCTTCCTGACCGAGCTCCTCGATCAGACCAACGGGACCCTGCCGCACGGCTTCGTGATCACGCTGCCGAAGATCCTCAGCAAGTCGGACGTCGAGACGCTCGTCGACGTGCTCGACACCTACGAGGAGCGCGCGGGCCTCGCCGCCGGCGCGCTCAAGATCGAATTCATGGTCGAGACCACGCAGAGCATCTTCGACCCCGCCGGCCACTCGATCCTGCCGCGCCTCCACCGCGCCGCCGCCGGCCGCCTCACCGGCGCGCACTTCGGGACCTACGACTACACGGCCGGCTGCGACATCACCGCCGCGCACCAGCGCATGCGCCACCCCGCGTGCGACTTCGCCAAGCACATGATGAAGGTCGCGTTCGCCGGCACCGGCGTCATGCTCTCCGACGGCGCCACCAACATCATGCCCGTCGGCCCGCACCGCGGCGAATTCCTCACCCACGACCAGCAGCGCGACAACCGCGCCGCCGTGTTCGCCGCGTGGCGCCTCGCCGCCGACGACATCCGCCACTCGCTCGTCCACGGCTTCTACCAGGGCTGGGACCTCCACCCCGCCCAGCTTCCCGTCCGCTACGGCGCCGTCTATGGCTTCTTCCTCGACGGCCTCGCCCCCGCCTCCGATCGCCTGCGCAACTTCGTCGACAAGGCCGCCCAGGCCACCCTCGTCGGCGACGTCTTCGACGACGCCGCCACCGGCCAGGGCCTGCTCAACTACTTCCTGCGCGGCATCGCCTGCGGCGCCGTCTCCGAGCAGGAGGCGCTCGCGACCGGCCTCTCGCTCGACGAGATCCGCAGCAAGTCGTTCGTCAAGATCATGGCCGCGCGCCGCGCGAAGACCTGATCCGCCGCAGAATGACGTACGCTGGGACCATGCCGCGCTACCTCGTCATCCATCACGCCCCGGGCGTCAGCCAGGAAGACTTCCAACGCAACATCCCGGAGGTGCTGGCCGGCAAGTACGCCACCATCGTGCACACCTTCGTCAACCTGGCGCACGGCACCATCGTCAACATCTACGAGGGGGACAGCGAGGAGGCGGTCGGCCGCGAGCTGGAGCGCGTCGGCTTCCCCTACGACGAGATCCAGCAGATCCAGTTCGAGGCCTCCGCGGCCGATCTCCGCCGGATGGCCGGCGGCGAGCTCTCGTAACCCCTCGCCGGAAGGAGGCTCGATGATCACGACCGAGATCCGCCCGCAGGCAGGCGCGTGGTTCGGCAAGCCGGCGCGCCCCGACAAGCCGCCGCGCAAGGTGAACGTCTTCGAGAGCATGATGGCGCACCAGGGCATGCTCCAGCAGATCCCGCTGTTCCCCTACTTCGGGCCCGGCGACATCGTCCCGACCGCGGCGCTGTCGCTCTCGCTGCCGGACATGCCGCGCGTCCACTTCTATCATTACAACGATGTCACCGAGGTGATCATCGCGATGGCCGGGGAGGGCGCCACGCTCTCGGCCGGGCAGATCTACCTCCAGAAGGGCACGCACGGCGTGACCACCTTCCTCCGCAATCCGATCGCGAAGGAAGCGCAAGGATATCAGATCACGCTGATC
>DATNCU010000063.1:0-2760 GCA_035607145.1 Thermoanaerobaculia bacterium | reverse complement strand
GAAGAGCACCACCTGCCCGGTGCGTGGCGGCCCCAGCACTTGACGCAGCCCGTCGGGGATGCCGGCCTCGTCGAACGACACCGAGAGGGCGCGGCCGGCGCGGATCGCTTCGGTGAAGGCGCTGCCTTCCTCGAGCGGCACGGCGAGACCGCGCGTCGCCTCGGCGAGCGGGCGGTCGGCGGCGTTGAAGCCGAAGGCGCCGAGGGCGGTCAGGCTCTCGCGCCTGACCAGGAAGAGCACGGCGCGCTCCACCGACTCGGCGATGATGTTCATCAGATTGAGCGCGACGGTGGCGGAGAAGACGCCCGAGCGCAGGTCGTAGACGACGCGGCGCAGCTTGGCGAAGGCCGTGCGCGCCGCCGGCTCGCCGGCCGCCGGGCGCACGATCATGCCGCGGAAGCGGCTGATGCTCTGGTAGCAGCCGAGCACCGCGTCCGGGTCGCGCGGCACCGCCGCGGCGGCTCCCGCCTCGTAGGCGCGGGCGGTGAGCGTCACGTCGTCGAGGATGCAGATCACCGGCAGGCCGGGGTGGCTGCGGCAGATCTGCGCCAGCTCGCGCGCCGAGTCCTCGCCCGCGCGCAGCTCGAAGACCACCACCGGCGAGGGGTCGCCGGGGCCGTGCTGTCCCGCCTCGCTCCCCGGCACCTGCCGCACCTCGACACCCTGCTCGGCGAGGCTGTCCTCGAGGTGGGCGGCGAGGATCTGGTCCACCGGCTCCACCAGCTCGAGCGGCGGCGCCTGCGGCGGCTCGGCAACGACCGGCATCGTCTCCTCGGGCAGCCGGATCGAGGTGACGCCTTCGGCGGGCGGTGGCGGCGCCGCAGTGGCGGCGGCGCGCAGCGCGCTCGCCCGCTCGGCGGCGAAGAGCTCGGCGGCGCTGCGGCGTTCGCCGGCTGCCTGCCGGCCGTCGTCGTCCTCGACGCGGTTGCGCTCGTCGAAGATGCGCGCCGCCTCGAGCAGCACCATCTGCGTGTTGAGGTCGATGTCGGGGATCAGATCGCCGGGGAAGACCGCGATGTCGTCGACGGGCTTCAGGGTGTCGAGGTCGAAGACGAACGAGCCGTGCGCCCAGGTCACCAGCTCGTAGATGGTCTTCTCGATCTGCCCGCGCACGGCGTCGCGCACGGCGTCCATCGGCACCTCGCCCTGCGAGAGCAGGATCTGGCCGAGGGTCTGGTCGGGCGCGTGCTCCTGCTGCACGCGCAGGGCGCGCTCGAGGCCGCCGCGGTCGAGGATGCCCTCTTCGAGCAGCAGCTCGCCGATCTTGCGCGAGGCGGGGGAGCGGGCGCCGACAATGGCGCCGTGATGGAAGGTGATCTCCCCCTGCTCGGCGCCACGCTGCAGCGACAGCGTGCCGGTGCGCCGCCCGAGGTGGATGAACTGCATGACGTCGGCGAGGGGGACGTCTTCGAGCTTGCCGGCGAGGCTCAATAGTGCTCCCTGGTGCGTTGCTGCGGGCGCGGCATCCGGATCCCCACGAACCAGGGTGCGCCGGCGCCGCGGCTATTGTAGCGGCCGGGCGTGGTGGGCCCGCGCCGCCGCCATTGTGTGCCTCACCCGGGAAATCAGGTTCCGCGAATCAATCTCACCAGGCTCTGCAGGGTGCGCAGCTTGCGGTCGGTCTTCGAGTAGACGCGGGCCGCGAACAGCGCCGAGGCGGCGTGGGCGGCGAGCAGGTCGAGGATGTCGCGGTCTTCGGAGAGCGGCGTCGCCTTGTGGTCGAGCAGGCGCAGGATGACGAGCGCGCCGACGATGGCCTCTTCGACGCGCAGCGGCACGGCAGCCAGCGCCTCGCTGTTTGGGCCCTGGTCGAGCCGGAGGATGCCGTCGGCGAGGGTGGCGTCGACCGTGGCGTCGCCGCCCAGGTAGTGCTGCCCCTCGAAGCGGCTGCCGTCGCGCACGCCCTGCGACAGCGCCACCTCGCAGCCGCCCTCGACGTCGTCCTTGATGAGCAGCGCGAAGCTGCTCGCGCCGAGCAGGTCCTTGGCGATCTCGGCGATGGCGTTCTGCACTTCCACCGGGTCGAGGCTCACGTGCAGCTGGTAGGTGGCGACGTAGAGGCTCATCAGCTTGCCGGCGAGGTTCTCGGCGTCGACGAGCTGGTCGGAGAGCTCCTGCTGGTCGCGCTGAGCGGCCTCGAGCTGCCGCTCCAGCTCTTCGATGCGCGCCGCGTCGGCGCGCACGGCGGCGGCGGGCGTGCGCCGCGACCCCACCACCTTCTGCACCACCTCGGCGAGCTGCGCCGCCTCGCCGAGCAGGGAGCGCAGCTGCTCTAGGGCGCTAGAGAGCTTGGCCTCCGAAAGCTTCGGCGAGGAGGCATCGCCGCGCTCGGCGGCGATCGGCGGCTTGGAGAGGGTGGCGCTCAGGCTGGTGTCGCCCTCAGGCGGTCTTCGTCAACCGGGTGATGACCTCGACGATGTCCTCGCGCTGGAACGGCTTGGTGATGTAGGCCGCCGCCCCCGCCTCGAGGCCGCGCTGGGTGTCCTCCTCCTTGCCCTCGGTGCTGACGATCACCACCGGGATCAACGAGAACACCGGGTCGGCCTTGACGTGGGAGAGGAACTCGAGGCCGCTCATGCGCGGCATGTTGAGGTCGAGCAGGATCAGCTCGGTGTCCGGGTGGTCGCCCAAGTTCTGCAGCGCCTCGTGACCGTCGTAGCAGTGCACGATCTCGTGCGGCCGCAGCATCAGCTCGTACATCTTGTGGACGAGCTTGGAGTCCTCGACGACCAGGATCTTCTTCTTCAACGGCATCCCTCC
>DATNCU010000058.1:0-2976 GCA_035607145.1 Thermoanaerobaculia bacterium | reverse complement strand
ACGGCATCACGGCGTGCTCGATGCCACGCTCCTGCAGGTGGTAGAGGACCTGGTTGCAGGCGCAGCGGCCCTCGCCGGCGATGGCAATGACCTCGGCGAGCTCTTGCTCGTCGAAGTTGGAGACGCCCCACGCGGCGATCTTCCCCGCCTTTACCAGCTCCTCGAACGCGGCGATGGTGTCGCGGATCGGGTGGCTGCCGGGCCAGTGCAGCAGGTAGCCATCCAACTGCTCGACTCCCAGCCGCTTCAGGCTGCGCTCGCAGGCGGCCACCGTCCCTCGCCGCGAGGCGTTGGTCGGCAGCACCTTGCTGACGAGGAAGACCTCGTCGCGGCGGCCGTGGATCGCCTCCCCGACCAGCTGCTCGACCTTGCCGTCGCCGTACATCTCGGCGGTGTCGATGTGGTTCATGCCGAGATCGAGGCCGCGCCTCAGGGCGGCGATGGCGCGCGAGCGGTCGTCGCGCTCCATGTTCCAGGTGCCCTGGCCGACGACCGAGACTTCGCTGCCGGTGGGGCCGAACGGTGCGGTGCGAATGGATGCCTCCTCAGCCGCCGCGGAGCTCGACGAGACGGCGCAGCAGCTCGGCGACTTCGTCCTGCGACGCTATCGTGAAGCGCGCCCGCGTCACCGCGTCGCCGTTGCTGCCGACCCGCACCGTCACAGCATCGCCGCTCGCGGCCTGCTCCAGCGCCGCAAAGGCGTCCTCGTCGGTGGTGTCGTCGCCGACGTAGATCACCGTCTCGCCGCCCGCGGCCCGCAGCAGCCGCAGCATCGCGGCGCCTTTGCTGGTGCCTGCTGGCCGAGCTTCGACGACTTCCTTCCCGCCCATCACCTCGAAGCCGGGGATGCCTTCCGCCACGCGACGCATCTCGTCAGCCGCCCCGATCGCCTCGCGACGCGACGCTTGCCGCGTGTGCAGCGCCAACGTCGCGCCCTTGTCCTCGATGCGCACGCCTTCGCGCCGTGCCGCGATCTCAGCCGCCGCGAAGCGCAGCGGGTCGAGCGCGGCGGACGCCGCATCGAGGTCGATGGTCGACAGCACCTCTCCGTGCGGGGCGGCGATCTCGAGTCCATGCAGCCCCACCAGCCACAGCTCCTCCGCCGGCACGAGCTCTCGCAGCCATGAGACAGGCCGGCCGCTCACCACCGCCACCGCCGCGCCTGGCATGCTCGCCAGGCGCGCCAACACCGCGCGCGTCTCCGCGTCCGCCACGGCCTCCTCGGGCGTCGGGCGGATGGGCACCAGCGTGCCGTCGTAGTCGAAGGCGGCGAGCAGCGTGCCCTGCGCGAGGCGCGGCGCCAACTCCGCCCAGCTCTCCCACAGCGGCAGCGCCATCGCCGGCATCAGTGGAAGAGGCTCGCGCGCGGCCTCGGACGCCGCTCGCGCGACGTCGACTCGAGCCGGCGCACTCGACCGTCGACGCCTTCGCGCTCCCGGCCTTCGACGCGCGGCGTCCCATCGCCCGGCACTTCCAGCGCGGCGGTCAGGATGCGCTCCAGCCAGCCGTGCACGTCGCACTCGGTGACGCGCGCAAGCAGCCGCTGCATGCGGCGACGCCGCTCCGCCGGGTCCATCGACAGCGCCTTGGCTAGCGCCTCCGCGGTCTCCTGGATGGCGAATGGGTTGATCAGCAGCGCCGCGTCGCCCAGCGTGCGGGCGGCGCCGGTGAGCTCGGAGAGCACCAGCACCCCTTCACCATCCACCTGCGAGGCAACGAACTCCATCGCCACCAGGTTCATGCCGTCGCGCAGCGGGTTGACCAGGCAGACGTCGGCGGCGCGGTAGTAGGCGACCAGCTCCTCGCGCGGCACGCCGCGGTAGAGGTAGCGCACCGGTTGCCAGTTGGCGGTGCCGTGCTTGCCGTTGACGCGGCCCACCATCTCGTCGACGTGGCGCTTGAGCTCGCGGTACTCGCGCACCTGCTCGCGGCTGGGCACGGCCACTTGCAGAAAGACCAGCCGGCGGCGCAGCTCGGGGTGATTGTCGAGCAGCATGTCGATGGCGTGCAGGCGCTCGCGGATGCCCTTGCTGTAGTCGAGGCGGTCGACGCCGAGGATCAGGCTGGCGCCGCCGAGACCTTCGCGAATCCGCGCCACGCGATCGGTGGCCTCGGCGCTCGCGGCGGCGGCGCGGAACTCCGCGACGTCGATGCCGATGGGGAACGCGCCGACGCGCACCTCGCGGCCTTCCCACCGCACTGTCTGGCGGCGATGATCGACCTCCGCCCCGAGCAGGCGCTCGCAGCAGCCGAGGAAGTCGCCGGCGTACTCCCCGGTGTGGAAACCGACGAGGTCGGCGCCGAGCAGTCCCTCGAGCACCTGGCGGCGCCACGGGAGCGCGCGGAACACCTCTTCGGTGGGGAACGGGATGTGGAGGAAGAAGGCGATCGGGCCGTCGTGCCGCCGCCGCTCGCGGATCTTCTTCGGTAGCAGGCAGAAGTGGTAGTCGTGCACCCACACGACGTCGCCCGGCCGGGCCTCCTCCACCACCGCGTCGGCGAAGCGGTCGTTGATGCGGTCGTACTGCCGCCACTCCTCTTCGTCGAAGCGGCAACGGTCGATGAAGTAGTGGCAGAGCGGCCACAGCCCGCGGTTGGCGAAGCCGTGGTAGTAGCGCGCCACCTCCAGCTTGGAGAGCGGCACCTGGCGCAGCGTGAACTGCGGACTTTCCGCGGGCACGCAGAAGCGCGACTCGGCCGGCGGCCCATCGCGGAACTCGCGCGCCTCGCCGTCCGGCTGCCACGCGACCCAGACGCCGCCCGACTCGCGCATCACCGGCTCGAGCGCGGTGACGAGTCCGCCGGTGGTGCGCTCCAGCCGGATGCCGTCGGGCGTGCGCTTGCGCACGTAGGGCTCGCGGTTGGAGACGAGCAGCAGGCGGCGGTCGCCCAGCAGCCGCCGCGCGGTATCTCTCTTGATGCCGCTTTGGACGTCATTCGACGACAAGGCCGCGTTGAAAATCCTGCTCGCGCCGC
>DATNCU010000055.1:0-7144 GCA_035607145.1 Thermoanaerobaculia bacterium | reverse complement strand
TGCCGATCGTCCTCTTCACCTACTTCAACCCGCTCTTCGCGCGCGGGCTCGACACCTTCGCCGAGCTGGCTGCCGCTTCGGGTGTCGACGGCGTGCTCTGCGTCGACCTGCCGCCCGAGGAGGCGAGAGAGGAGCTGCTGCCGGCGCTCAACGCGCACGGGCTCGACAGCGTCTTCCTGCTCTCGCCCACCAGCTCGCGCGAGCGCGTCAAGCGCGTGGCCGAAACCTCGAGCGGCTTCGTCTACTACGTCTCGCGCACGGGAGTCACCGGCGAACGCGACGCGCTGCCGCGCGAGCTCGCGCGAGAGGTGCGGCGCCTGCGCCGCAAGCTGCCGCTGCCGCTGGCGGTGGGCTTCGGGGTCTCGACGCCGGCACAGGTGCGCGAGGTGGCGCGGATCGGCGACGGCGTGGTGGTGGGCAGCGCGCTGGTGCGCCTCGTCGAGGAGCACGGCGCCAACGGCGACCTGCCGGCGCTGCTCGAGGAGCGCGTCCGCGAGCTGGTCGAGGCGACCAGACGGTAATGACTCCACCCCTGTCCCCCCGACCCCCTGCCCCTCCAGGTGCAGGGGGCGCCCTCGCCCAACCCGCGGGCCCGTCACCTGCCGACGCCGCGATCGAACGACTTCGTCAGAACATCGACACCGTCGACGAGGTGCTGGTCAAGCTCCTCAACCAGCGCGCCAAGTGGGCGCAGGAGATCGGCGTCGTCAAAAAGGGCGCCGGCATCGCCATCTACCAGCCCGACCGCGAGGCGAAGGTGGTGGCGCACGTCGTGGGCAGCAACCGCGGCCCGCTGGAAGCGGCCGCGATCCAGCGCCTCTTCGAACGCATCATCGACGAGAGCCGCCGCCTCGAGCGCACCGCCGAGCCGGGCGAGGCGGCGTCAGTCGCGGAGGGAAGCGCGCCGTGATCGTCGTCATGGCCCCGGCCGCCGACGCGCCGGCGATCGAGCACGTCATCGCCCGGCTCACCGAGCGCGGCTTCGACGTCCACCGCTCGACCGGCGCCGAGCGCACCGTGCTCGGCGTCGTCGGCCCGACGCAGGAGCTCGACACCGCCGAGCTCGAGCTGCTTCCCGGCGTCGAGGAGGTGGTGCGCGTCTCGACGCCCTACAAGCTGGTGTCGCGCGCCTTCCACCCCGACGACACGCTGGTGCGGGTCGGCCATCCGGGCAACAACGAAGTGACCTTCGGCGGCGAGGAGGTGGTGGTCGCCGCCGGCCCCTGCTCGGTCGAGAACGAGGAGCAGATCCGCCGCAGCGCCGCCGCCGTGCGTGCCGCCGGCGCCCGCCTGCTGCGCGGCGGCGCCTTCAAGCCGCGCTCGTCGCCCTACAGCTTCCAGGGGCTCGGCGAGCAAGGGCTCGAGCTGCTGCGCATGGCGGCCGACGCCGAGGGCCTCGCCCTCGTCACCGAGGTGATGGACCCCTCGCAGATCGGCCTCGTCGCCGGCTATGCCGACATGCTGCAGGTCGGCGCCCGCAACATGCAGAACTACGTGCTGCTGCGCGAGCTCGGCCGCTGCGGCAAGCCGGTGCTGCTCAAGCGCGGCCTCGCCGCCACCATCGAGGAGTGGCTGCTCGCCGCCGAGCACGTCGCCGCCGCCGGCAACCGCGACGTCGTCCTCTGCGAGCGCGGCATCCGCACCTTCGAGACGGCCACCCGCAACACCATGGACATCTCCGCCATCCCGGTGATCGAGAAGCGCTCCCACCTGCCGGTCATCGCCGACCCCAGCCACGGCATCGGCATCCGCGACAAGGTCGCCGCGATGGCCCGCGCCGCCGTCGCCGCCGGCGCCGACGGCCTCCTCGTCGAAGTCCACCACGACCCCGACAAGGCCCTATCCGACGGTGCCCAGTCGCTGTTCCCGGAGCAGTTTCAGGCGCTGATGGATCAGCTACGAATCATCGTGCCGGCGTTGGGGAGGTCGATCTAGTGACTTCGATCGAGGTCCTTCAGGTGCCGACGCAGGTTCACGGTCGCGTGCTGCTCGAGGCGCCGCCGGAAGCAAGCGCGCTTCTCGTCGGTTTCCACGGCTATGCGCAGCTCGGTGAGGACGCGCTGGCGTACTTGCGGCCGCTCGCCGAGGGGAGGCCGTGGGCGATCGCGGCACCGCAGGCGTTGCATCCGTTCTATCGGCCTAAGGACCAGTCGGTCGTCGCCGGGTGGATGACGCGGCTCGACCGCGAGATCGCGCTGGAGGACAACGTCGCCTACACGACGCGCGCCGTGGCCGAGCTGCTGGCGCGGGTCCCCACGGCGAAGAAGCTCGCCATCGTCGGGTTCTCGCAGGGCGTGGCGATGGCTTACCGCACCGCCGCGCGCTGCGGCCAGAAGGTGGACGCGATGGTGGCGCTCGCCGGTGACGTGCCGCCCGAGTTGCGCTCGGTTGGTCCAGAAGGCGGTTGGGGCTCGCGGCCTGCGGTGCTCGTCGGCCGCGGCGACGGCGAGCAGTGGTACACGGAGGAGAAGCTCGCCGACGACCTCGCCGCGCTCGCCGCGCTGGGAATCGAGGCCGAGGTCTGCCGCTTCGCCGGCGGCCACGAATGGGCGCCCGCCTTCGTCGAGCGCACCCGCGAGTTCCTGGCGGCGCGCCTGGGCTGAACGGCGAGGTGGCGCTCTCTCTCTCTCAGCCCGGGTCGATGGAGAGCAGGATCACCTCGTCGCCGACGATGTCGAGCCGGTGCGCGGTGAGCCGCTGCGGCGTGCCGCCGTCGCCCGCCGCGCCTGCTAGCGGGAGCGCCAGCGGCGCGCGGCCACGCGCCCTCTTGACCTGCAGCTCGCGCAGCCCCTCGGCGTCCCACTTCCCCGGCGCCACCTCGTCGAAGCGCCGGCCGACGCCGTCCTCGCCGCGCAGGCCGAGCAGCGCCGCGAAGGCCGAGTTGAGCGCCCGCAGCTTGAGGTCGTCGCCGATGAGCGCCAGCGGCTGCGCCGCCGCCTGCAGCACCGCCTCCGCCAGGCGGCGCGAGTAGACCAGCTCGCGCTCGCGCTCCTTGGCCTCGGCGATGTCGGAGAGCGTCAGCACGGCGCCGTCGATGCGGTTGTCGTGGTCCTTGTAGGAGCGGATGCGGAGCTCGTACCAGGTGCCGTTGGCGGTCCCCCGCACTGCCGCTCGACGCTGCTCACGTTGGCGATCGCGGTGGCGATGAGCTGCTCGAGGTCGGGGCAGTCGACGTTGGGCTTGAGGTGGCCGATGGGACGGCCGACGTCGCCGGGCAGCAGGTTGAGCACCTTCTCCGCCGCCGGCGTGAAGCGGCGCACCCGCAGGTCGTTGTCGACCATGACGATCGGCATCTGGATGGCGGCGAGCAGGTTGGTGAGGTCGCTGTTGGCGCGCGCCAGCTCCTCGTTGCGCGCCTGTAGCTCGCCGTTGAGCGTGTGCAGCTCCTCGTTGGTGGACTGCAGCTCCTCGCGCGCGGTATCGAGCTCCTCGTTGGTGGACTGCAGCTCCTCGTTGCTCGACAGGATCTCCTCGTTGGCCGACTGCAGCTCCTCGTTGGCGGCCTCGAGGTCCTGGATCATCGACTGCAGGTAGTTGCGGGTGCCGGCAAGCTCATCCTGCAGCTCGTCGAGCTGCGTCGAGTGCTCCTTGCTCTTGCCCGGCGCGGCGCTCGTTGCCGCCGCCGGTGGGCTCGCCGGCGCCGGCGCCGTCGTCGACTCCTCGAACAAGATGACGTAGTGGCGGCCCTCGGCGGGACCGCTGCCGAGCGGCACCACCTCGATCGTCACCACGCTGTGCCCGCCGTTGATGCGCACCCGCAGCCCTTTCTTGCGCGCCGTCTGCGTCACCCCCGATCGGGTCCGTGGCAATCCTACGCCCTCCGTGCATGAAGGGGGCGTCGGCAGCGCGATTGCAGCCGCGCGGGGGCGAGGAGGATCGCCGATGACCGAACCGCATCCGTTGCATCCACCCGCTGACCTCGTGCGCGATCTCGGTCCCGCCGCTTCGCCTGCCGATGATTTGACGCCCGCGCGCAGCGTGCTCGAGCGCCGTCTGGAGACGAGCCGCGCTCCCGAGCTCGGCAGCTGGCGCGGCAAGGCCGGGCGTGTCGCCGCCTTCGCCGGCGCCGGCGCGCTGCTCGGCGCCGCCGCACGCAAGCGCTCGCCCGTCGCGATCGCGGCGGCGGCGCTCGGTGTGCTGCCGCTCGTCTACCGTGGCGCCACCGGCCGCTGGCCGTTGCCCGCCATGCTCACCGCCTCGCCGGTGATCGTCAAGACGCGACTCGTGATCTGGCGGCCGGCGCCGCAGGTCTACGAGGCGTGGCGTGCCTTCGACCGGCTGCCGGCGATCCTCCGCCACGTCGAGCGCGTCGACGTGATCGACGAGCGCCGCTCGCGCTGGTCGGTGCGCGCGCCGGGCGGCAAGCACGTCGAGTGGGAGGCGGAGATCGTCGAGGACCGCCCCGGCGAGGTGCTGGCGTGGCGCTCGCTCGACGGCTCGCCGCTGCAGCAGCTCGGCAGCCTGCACTTCGACCGCTGGCGCGACGGCGGCACGCTGCTGCGCGTCGACCTGCGGTTGCTGCCGGCGGGTGCCGCCGGCATCGCCGTCGCCGCGCTGCTGCAGCCGCTCCTCCAGCGCGAGATCCACGAGGACCTGCGCCGGTTCAAGCGCTCGCTCGAGGCCGGCGAAGTGCCGAGCACCGAAGGGCAACCGCACGGCGAGCGCGGCCGCTTCGACATCGGCAACCCACTCTGAGGAGACGACGATGCGCGCAGTCTGCTGGCGAGGCAAGCACGAGGTGGCGGTGGAGAGCGTCCCCGACCCGCACCTGATCAACCCGCGGGACGCCATCGTCAAGGTCACGCTCACCGCCATCTGCGGCTCCGACGTCCACCTCTACGACGGCTTCATCCCGACGATGAAGAAGGGGGACGTGCTCGGCCACGAGTTCATGGGCGAGGTGGTCGAGGTGGGGCCGGAAGTGAAGAACCTCGACGTCGGCGACCGCGTGGTGGTGCCGTTCACCATCGCCTGCGGCCGCTGCTTCTACTGCGGCAAGGGGCTGTGGTCGCTGTGCGACAACTCCAACCCCAACGCCGTGATGGCGGAGGCGGCGTATGGAGCGTCGCCGTCGGGGCTCTTTGGCTACTCGCACATGATGGGCGGCTACGCCGGCGGCCAGGCGGAGTACGTGCGCGTGCCGTTCGCCGACGTCGGCCCGTTCAAGGTGCCCGAGAGCCTCACCGACGAGCAGGTGCTGTTCCTTTCCGACATCCTGCCCACCGGCTGGCAGGCGGCGGAGCAGTGCGGCATCGAGCCCGGCGACACGGTGGCGGTGTGGGGCTGCGGGCCGGTAGGGCAGCTCGCGATGCTGTCGGCGCGGCTCCTAGGCGCCGAGCGCATCATCGCCGTCGACCGCGTACGCGAGCGGCTCGAGCTCGCCCACGAGTGGCACGGCGCCGAGATGGTTGACTACTCCGAGGTCGACATGCTGGAGGCGATCCGCGACCTCACCGGCGGCCAGGGCCCCGACCGCTGCATCGACGCGGTGGGGATGGAGGCGCACGGCTACGGCCTCGACGCCTGGTACGACCGTGTCAAGGTGGGGCTCAAGCTGGAGACCGACCAGCCCACCGCGCTGCGCGAGGTGCTGCAGGCCTGCCGCAAGGGCGGCACGGTCTCGATCCCCGGCGTCTACGGCGGCCTGCTCGACAAGGTGAACCTCGGCGCCGCGTTCTGCAAAGGGCTGACGCTCAAGATGGGGCAGACGCACGTCCACCGCTACCTCGAGCCGCTCGCGCGCCGGATCCAGGCGGGAGAGATCGACACCACGCGGCTGATCACCCATCGCCTCACGCTCGACGACGCGCCGGACGCCTACCGCACCTTCCGCGACAAGGAGGACGGCTGCATCAAGGTGGTGATGCGGCCCGATGTCGGGTGGCGAAGCGGGCAACGGGCGGCGACGCCGACGCTGCCAGGGCCGGCACCTTCAGGAGAGCTGCATTGAGGGCGGTCCTGAGGCGGCTCAGCGCTGCGTAGCTTCGGTTAGCACCCGGCGAGCAGATCGTCCACGCCGATCTCTGGGGCCCACTTCGCCAAGTAGCGGCGGTCGAGCCGCTCGCCCTGCACGCGCACGACTTCCACGACGTCCTGCCACTGCCGATCGGATACTTCGTTGCCTTTGCGATACCAGAGCAGTTTCTGGAGTACGACGTCTTCCGGTGACGCCACGAACACCTCGCGCAGCTCGTCGCCGATCCGGTGCAGCTGCCGCCGTGAGAGCTCCACCCGCGACATCGCGTCGGGACCTAGGACGAACAGATCCACCTTGAACATCGTCTCCAGGTGGACCACGTTGAACGAGCCGGTGCGCGCCACCGCCTCTGCAGCCATCTCCTCGTCGACGTAGAACCGGTCACCCAGGGCATCGACCAGCCCGTGCACGCGATCGGCAGGCAGCTCAAGGGCGATGTCGACATCGCGCGTCGACCGCGCGATGCCGTGCACCGAACTGGCAAGCGAGCCGCCGATCAGGTAATTCAAGTCGAGGGCCCGCAGCGTGTCGACGACGGCGAGCGCGGCGCGGAGGGCCTCGTCAGCCATCGCCGGAACGTTCGGGGTCCCATCCGAACGCCGCGATCATCAGCGGACGACCGAGACGCTGAGCCGCGAGGCGCAGGCGCAGCTCGCGGTCGGACGCCTCGGGGTGGCGGGCGCGCAGGCCGGCGAGCGCCATCGCCTCGCTGACCTCGTTGCAGTCGAGCACCTGCCGCACTTTCTCTTGCGAAGTCAGTGCACGGTTGGCAGCCATCAGCATGGCGGCGATCGCCGGGGACGTGTCGCTCGCGCCGGTGCGGCGGCGTTTCACGACTCGATCTTAGCCAAGCGGCGGCCGCCTGTGAGAAGCTCCGCGGCGCCGAATCCCGTACAAACAACCGCCGAACGAGCTGCTACCGCCGAAGTCAGAGGGGGATGACGAAGGGATGAGCCTAGCCGCACTCTTCCGCAAGAAGCCGATCGCCGAGATCGAGCGCGATGCCGAGCTGGGGTTCGCGGACGAGCCCGGGCCGGTGTCGGGGGAGCCGCACCTGCGGCGGTCGCTGGGAGTGATCGACCACACCGCCTTCGGCATCGCCGCCATCATCGGCGCCGGGATCTTCTCGGCCATCGCCAACGCCTGCTTCTACGGCGGGCCGGCGGT
>DATNCU010000051.1:0-4586 GCA_035607145.1 Thermoanaerobaculia bacterium | reverse complement strand
GTGGGCGGTCTTCCTGCGCAACCACGACGAGCTGACGCTCGAGATGGTGACCGACGAGGACCGCGACTACATGTACCGCGTCTACGCGAGCGATCCGCAGGCGCGCATCAACCTCGGCATCCGCCGCCGCCTCTCGCCGCTGCTCGGCAACGACCGCCGGCGCATCGAGCTGATGAACGCTCTCCTCTGCTCGCTGCCGGGGACGCCGGTCCTCTACTACGGCGACGAGATCGGCATGGGCGACAACATCTATTTGGGCGATCGCAACGGCGTGCGCACGCCCATGCAGTGGAGCCCGGACAGGAACGCCGGCTTCTCGCGCGCCAACCCGCAGCGGCTTTTCCTGCCGGTGATCACCGATCCCGAGTACCACTTCGAGGCGAACAACGTCGAGGCACAGCTGGGCAACCCGCACTCGCTGCTGTGGTGGACGCGGCGGCTGGTGGCGCTGCGGCGGCGCTACCACGCCTTCGGCCGCGGCACTCTCGAGCTGCTCAACCCCGACAACCACCGCGTGCTCGCCTTCGTGCGCCGCCACGGCGAAGATCGCATCCTCGTCGTCGCCAACCTCTCGCGCTTCGTGCAGCACGTCGAGCTCGACCTCGCCGAGTTCGCCGGCATCGAGCCGGTGGAGCTCTTCGGCGGCCATCGCCTGCCGCGCATCGCCGAGCGGCCGACCTCGCTGACGCTGGGCCCGCACGCCTTCTACTGGCTGGCGCTCGACGCGCCGCCGGCGACCACGTTGTTCGCCGAACCGGTGGAGGTCCCGGAGCTCGTCGTCGCCGGCAGCTGGGAGTCGTGCTGCCGCGGCGAGGCGCGCGAGCAGCTCGCGGCGGTGCTGCCGGCGGTGCTGCGCACGCGGCGCTGGTTCGGCGGCAAGGCGCGGACGGTGCGCGCGCTCACCATCCAGGACGCCATCCCGATGGGCGACGGGTAGGGCAACGGCGGCGGCCGCGGTGTTGGCGCCTACCTGCTACTCCTGCGGGTCGAGCAGAGCGAAGGCGAGCCCGACACCTACGCGCTTCCCGTCGCCTTCGCCGCCGGCGAACGCGGCGAACGCTTGGCCGCTTCGCGGCCGGAGGCGGTGCTGGCGAGGCTGCAAGTGCGTGGCGGGCGGGGGGACAACGGCCGGGGTGGAGTCGAGAGCGGCGTGCTCTACGACGCCATGCACGACCCCGCCTTCGGCCGCCTGCTGCTCGACGCCGTCGCCAGTCGTCGCGGTTTCCGCGGCGCCAGCGGCGAGGTCGTCGCGGCGGCCGCCGCCAACGGCTCGCTGTTGCGCGACGTTGGCGCCCTCGAACCCGAGCCCGGCCGCGCCGAGCAGAGCAACAGCTCGCTCATTTACGGTGACCGCCTCGTGCTCAAGCTCTTCCGCAAGGTCGAGCCGGGCACCAATCCCGACCTCGAGGTGAGCCGCTACCTCGCCGCGCAGCGCTTTCCGCACACGCCGCCGCTCGCCGGCTGGCTGGAGCTGCGGCCGCGCCGCGACGGCAAGCCGGCCGGCGAGCCGCTGACGCTGGCGCTGCTGCAGGCCTACGTGCCCAACGAGGGCGACGCGTGGCGGTACTCGCTCGACGCCTTCGGCCGCTACCTCGAGCGCGTGATGACGCGGCCCGAGCGCACGCCGCCGCGCCTCGACGAGCTGCCGCTGCTGGCGCTCGCGGCGGCCGAACCGCCCGACGAGGTGTCGGGCGCGCTCGGCCTCTACGTCGGCACCGCGACGCTGCTCGGCACCCGCACCGCCGAGATGCACCTGGCGCTCGCCGCTCCCACCGAGGACCCGGCCTTCACGGCCGAGCCCTTCACCAGCCTCTACCAGCGCTCCATGTACCAGTCGATCCGCTCGCTCTCCGGCCGCACGCTGCGGCTGCTGCGCGGCGCGCTGCCGCGGCTGCCCGACGAGGAACGCGAGAGGGCGACCGAGCTGCTCGGCGCGCGGCAGGCGCTGCTCGACCGCGTCTCGCCGCTGCTTGCGGGTCGCATCGACGCCCTGCGCCTGCGCACCCACGGCGACCTCCACCTCGGCCAGGTGCTCTACACCGGCAAGGACTTCGTCATCATCGACTTCGAGGGCGAGCCGGCGCGCCCCATCACCGAGCGCCGCCACAAGCGCTCGCCGCTGCGCGACGTCGCCGGCATGGTGCGCTCCTTCGACTACGTCGCCCACACCGGCCTCGCCGAAGCGCGGCGCCGCGGCGTGGTGCCCGCCGAGCAGCTCCAGCTCGCCGAGGCCTGGGCGCGCTACTGGCAGCGCTGGGCATCGGCCCTCTTCGTGCGCGCCTATCTCGGGCGCGCCGTCGACGCGCCCTTCCTGCCCGTTGGCGACGCCGACCGCGCGGTGCTGCTCGACGCCCTGCTGCTGGAGAAGGCCCTCTACGAGCTCGCCTACGAGCTCGACCACCGCCCGGAGTGGGCGGGGATTCCGCTACGCGGAGTGCTCGCGCTCCTCGCCGCGAGCTGACGCGAGCGCCGGCGTCGTCAGGTCAGCGGCGCCAGCTTCTTCACGACCTTCCTGGCAACCGTCTTGGTCACCTTCCGGGCGACCTTCTTGGCCTCTTTGCCCGCAGCGGTCAGCGACTTCTTCGCGCCCGCGACCGCCTGCTTGGTCACTTTCTTCGCTACCTTCTTGGCCTTCTTCGCCGTCGGTCCTTTGGCGGCCTTCGCCACCTGCTTCGACGCACTCTTCGCTGCCTTCTTGATGGCCTTCTCGACTTTTCTGCGTGTGACCACTGCATCCTCCTCGCGCAACCGAAGTGAGCATGCACGATCCCGACGGGACCTGCTGTCGGTAGCCTACACGGACACCACGCGTCCGCAGCATCCGCGTGCGCAACGGCTCGACCGCGGCCACGCGCGTTAAGCTCGCCTGCGCGGCACCGTTCCTGCTTTCGCGGTGGCCGTGCGCCGGGAGCGTGTGATGAGCGAGGAGCGCCCTGCGGAGAGCGTGGGAGGTCGCGCCCCAGAAGGCACGGGTGCGTTGCCATCACGGCTGACTGCCGACGACCTCCACCTGTTCAACGAGGGCACGCACTACCGGCTCTACGAGAAGCTCGGCGCGCATCCGGCTGAGCGCGACGGCGTGGCGGGGACGTACTTCGCGGTCTGGGCGCCGAACGCGAAGCGCGTCTCGGTGATCGGCGCATTCTCGCGCTGGCGGCCCGACGCGCACCCGCTCACGCCTCGCGGCGGCTCGGGGATCTGGGAGGGCTTCGTGCCCCGTGTCGGGCCGGGGGACCTCTACAAGCTCTGGATCGAGTCGGCGGCGCACAAGGGTTTCACCGTCGACAAGGCGGACCCGTTCGCTTTCCGCGCGCAGCTGCCGCCCGACACGGCATCGGAGATCGCCGACCTGCGCCACGGATGGGGCGATGCGACGTGGATGGCGGACCGCCACGCGCGCCTGTCGCTCTCCGCTCCCGTCTCCATCTACGAGGTGCACCTCGGCTCGTGGCGCCGCGTGCTGGAGGAGGACAATCGCTCGCTCACTTATCGCGAGCTGGGCCCCCTGCTCGCCGACTACTGCAACGACCTCGGCTTCACGCATGTCGAGCTGCTGCCGGTGATGGAGCACCCGTTCTACGGCTCGTGGGGTTACCAGACCACCGGCTACTTCGCGCCCACCCGCCGCTACGGCACGCCCGAAGACCTGATGTGGATGGTCGACCACCTGCACCAGCGCGGCGTCGGCGTGCTGCTCGACTGGGTGCCGTCGCACTTCCCCAGCGACGAGCACGGCCTCGCCTACTTCGACGGCACGCACCTCTTCGAGCACGAGGACCCGCGGCTGGGTTTCCACCCGGAGTGGAACAGCTTCATCTTCAACTACGGCCGCCACGAGGTGAAGAGCTTCCTCGTCTCCTCGGCCGCCTTCTGGCTCGAGCGCTACCACGCCGACGGGCTGCGCGTCGACGCCGTCGCTTCGCTGCTCTACCGCAACTACGCGCGCAAGGACGGCGAGTGGCTGCCCAACCAGCACGGCGGCCGCGAGAACCTCGAAGCGGTGGCCTTCGTCCAGGCGCTCAACCGCGAGCTCTACGGCCGCTTCCCCGACGTGCAGACTTTCGCCGAGGAGTCGACTTCCTGGCCCGGCGTGTCGCGGCCGCTCTACGTCGGCGGCCTCGGCTTCGGCTACAAGTGGGACATGGGGTGGATGCACGACTCGCTCGCCTACCTCTCGCTCGATCCCATCCACCGCCGCTACCACCACGAGCGGCTGAGCTTCCGGCGCATGTACGCGTACAGCGAGAACTTCTGCCTGCCGCTGTCGCACGACGAAGTGGTGCACGGCAAGCGCTCGCTGCTCGGCAAGATGCCGGGGGACGAGTGGCAGGCCTTCGCCAACTTGAGGCTGCTCTTCGCCTGGCAGCACGCGCAGCCGGGCAAGAAGCTGCTCTTCATGGGCGGCGAGTTCGGCCAGCGCCGCGAGTGGCACCACGACCGCAGCCTCGACTGGCACCTGCTCGACTTGCCCGCGCATCGCGGCGTGCAGCGGCTGGTGGGCGACCTCAATCGCCTCTACCGCGCCGAGCCGGCGCTGCACGAGCTCGACTGCGACCCCAAGGGCTTCGAGTGGATCGACGCCAACG
>DATNCU010000031.1:0-5667 GCA_035607145.1 Thermoanaerobaculia bacterium | reverse complement strand
CGGGCCGGCGCTGTTCCATCCGCGCCGAGGGCGCCCGTGCACGCGCGACGTGGGGGGCCGGGACGGTTTCCGCTGCGACCGGCGCTCAGCTGGCCGGCGCGGCTGCCGGGGCGGCGACCGAGGCGCCGTACGCGGCGAGCTTCTCGCGCAGCCAGGGCGGCAGCTCGCGCTTGGCGTAGCTGTCCATGTCCATCCCGACGGTGACGATGGTCGCCTCGGCCGCCAGCGAGCCGTCCTGCTTCCACACCACGTAGCGCCAGGTGACGGACGTGTTGCCGAGCTCGAGACCGCGCAGCTCGACGTCGATCCTGTCGCCGAAGCGCAACGGCCGGCGAAAGTCGATCTCGAGGTGTACCGAAGGTAGACCGAACCGCTGCTCGTTGATCACCGTGTGGTACTCGATGCCGACCACCTCGCTGAAGAACTCCTCCAGCGCGACGTGGAAGTAGTGCAGGAAGCGCGGGTAGTAGACGATGCCCGCGTGGTCGATGTCGCCGAAGCGCACCTTGAGGTGAGCGCGGAAGGGCATGGTGGCGGCGGATGCTAACAGGGTGAGCAGCGCGACAGGCGCGCCGTCACGGCAAGCCTGCGCGGCCCAGCCGTGCCGCGCGGGACGGCCGCGACCCCGGCGCCCGAGGGCGGCAGCCGTCGGTGGCGTCAGCCGGGCAGGCGGGCGAAGAGCACCGTGTGGTACGGCACCTTTGCCGTGCCGCGCGTCGCCGGCTCGTACTTCCAGTCGCCAAGCGCGCGCACGAAGGCGCGGGCGAGCTCGTCGTTGTCGGTCTGCACGACCTTCGGGTCGACGACAGAGCCCGACGCGTTGATGGTGACGCGCACGCAGGCGTAGCCGCTCTTGGCGGCGAGCTGCGCCGGGTCGGGCTGCTCGCCGGTGATGAGCCGCGGCGGCGTGACCCCGGTGATGTTCGGCTCGGCCTGTCTACGGCAGGCCGCCTCGCTGCCGGCCTTCGCATCGCCCGCACTCGCTTGCTGCGCGGCCGGCTGGCTTCCGGGGCTTCCAGAGGCGCAGGCGGTCAGCGTCACCGCGAGCACGAACGGAAGCGTGAGAGATCGATGATTACGCATGGGCGGCCTCCTTCCCGGTGGAGAACCCTACACGAGAAGGATCGTGCCACCGGAACCGCCGTCGCCAGCGGCCGCGCCGGCGGCACGACCGGTCGCGCTACGATCGCCACGTGAGGAGCCGTCGACTCCCTCCGGCGCCGAGTTCGCTGCGGCGGCGCGTGCGGTTGCCACGCCGGCGCCGCGGGCGGAGCGGCCGTTGGGCGGCGCTGCTCGGGCTGGCCGCGGCGGGCGTCGGGCTCGTCTACCTCGCCACCCGCGATGTCGAGCCCGAAGGTCCTGCACTCGGGGCGGTTCCACCTCCCGACACGGATGACGCAGCGGCTGAGCGCGACGCGGAAGCCGCGGCGGGTGCCGAGCGAGAGCCTGGTGGTCGCTTCGTCGACGGCGCGGGCGGCCGCATCTTCGTGCGCGCCGCGGGCGAGAGTGGCCCGGCACTCCTGCTAGTTCACGGCCTCGGCGGCAGCAGCGCCCACTGGCTGCCGCAGCTCGCCGCACTCGCCAACGAATGCCGCGTCTTCGCGATCGACCTGCGCGGCCACGGCCGCTCCGCAGCCTCCCCCGGCGCCGACTACGAAATCGCCGCCCACGCCGCCGACCTCCTCGCCGTCGCCGACAGCCTCGGCCTCAACCGCTTCGCCCTCGCCGGCCACAGCTTCGGTGGCTGGGTAGCGCTCGAGGTCGCCGCAGCTCACCCGCAACGCGTCACCGCGCTCGCCCTCGTCGACCCCGGTGGCGACACCAGCGGCGAGGCGCCGGAGAGCGTTGAATCGGCGCTCGCGGCGGTCCGCGAAGAACCGCGCCGCGAGTTCGAGCGGCACTACCGCGAGTTCCTCGACGACGCGAAACCCGCGACGGCAAGGCGGGTTCTCGCCGACCTCGCGGCGACACGCGACGAGGTGCTGGTCGCCGGCATCACCGAAGCGATGCGCTACCCGGCCCGAGCGCGTCTCGCCGCCTACTCGGGCCCCGTGCTCTGCCTCGCCGGCTCGCTCAACGACGCGCCCGGCTCGCTGACGCGCACGGTGCCCGGCCTCGCTGTCGAGTGGCTCGCCCCCGCGAGCCACTGGCTGATGCTCGACCGCCCCGAGCAGACCAGCGGACTGCTGGCGGAGCTGGTGCATTTCTCCACCTAGGGCGGGTTAGCGGGCGAATCGCAAACTGCGTCCGTCCTCCGATCAGAGGAGGAACCGCCATGAAGTGGGGCGCCTGGATCTGTTTGCTCGCGGCATGCACGTCCGGAATCGGGAAGGCGACATGCGACGGTGCGGCGAACACCTGTGGCAGCTTCACGCTTCAGGCGGAGAACGACGCCTTCGCGCTCAGCGACACCTCGGACCGTGGCTATACCAACGGCACGCGGCTTTCGTGGAGCTGGGAGCCGAGCGTGGATTCGCGATTGGACCGGCTTGCCGCCAAACTTTGCTTCGGTGAGGACCGAACCACCTGTGGGCGCTACGCCGCCGCCGGCCTGGGCCAGAGCATGTACACGCCCGAGTACCTCGAGTCGCCGCGGCGGATCATCGGCGACCGACCTTACGGGGGCTGGTTGTACGGGATGCTGATGGTCGACGCCGTGCGGGAGACGCAGGCGGAGCACGTCGAGATCTACGCCGGGGTGGTCGGCCCGGCCGCCCACGCCGAGGAGGCGCAGACCTTCGTGCACGTGCACATCACGCCGGCATCACCCGAGCCCTTGGGCTGGGATACCCAGATCAGCAACCGCGCGGGAGTGCTCGTCGTGTACGAGCATCGCTGGAAGCTCCTCGAGCTGAGCTGCAACGATCGCCCCTACTTCGACTTGACGCCGGCGCTCGGCGGTGCCGTGGGAAACGTGTTCGACTACGCGGCGGCGGGAGTCACCTTCCGCGCCGGCTACAACCTGCCGCCCAAGTTCTTTCGCCCCATCCCGTCGCTCGCCAGCGCCATGCTAGTCGGCGCCGGGCGCACGCCGCCGCCGCGGAGCTGGGATGCGTACCTGTTCGCCTCTGCCGATCAGCGCTACGTGGCCCACAACGTCTTCCTCGACACCGACGACGAGCTCTATCGCATCGAGCGACGACCGTGGGTCCGTGACTATCGCGCGGGTGCGACCCTCCGCATCCGCTGGCTTCGCCTGCAGTTCGTGCAGACGTTCCGCAGCCCGGAGTTCCGGCCCGAGTCCCGTCGCCAATCCTTCGGCACTTGGCTGATCACGGTCGGAGCCTCCCCGTGAGGGCCCGGCCGTGTCGAGCTCGTTAGCCCATCTGCAGCAGCTGCGCGAGATGTACTCCGCGCCGGCCGCTGCCCTGGGCGAGCTGGTTGCGGCAGGAGAAGCCGTCGGCGATGACGAGCGTGTCGTGGTCGACGGCGCGGGCGGTGGGGAGCAGCGACTGCTCGCCGCAGGCCATGGATACCCGGTAGTGCTCGGCCTCGAAGCCGAAGGAGCCGGCGAGGCCGCAGCAGCCGGCGTCGAGGAAGGTGACGTCGAGGCCGGTCTTCTCGAGCAGGTCGCGGTCGGCGCGCATGCCCATCACGGCTTTGTGATGGCAGTGGCCGTGGACGACGGCCTTGCCTTGTAGGCGCGGTGGTTGCCAGTTGGGTGCGCGCTGTTGCAGCAGCTCGGCGAGGGTGAAGACGTTGCGGGAGAGCGCCACGGCATCGGGATCGTCGGGGAAGAGAGCGGGCAGCTCGTCGCGGAAGGTGGCGACGCAGGAGGGCTCGAGGCCGACGATGGGCATACCGGTGCTGACGGTGTCGCGTAGCGCGTCGACGTTACGGCGTAGCAGTCGCTTCGCGAGGCCGAGGAAGCCGTAGTCGTAGAGGGGGCGGCCGCAGCAGAGTTGTCGCCGCGGCAGCTCGACGCGAAAGCCTGCGGCTTCGAGCACCTCGACTGCCGCTTCGCCGATCTCGGGATCGAAGAAGTTGGTGAAGGTGTCGGCATAGAGAACCACCGGCGGACGCTCGGCGCCCGAGCCGTTGCCGCCGAAGGTGCCAGCCGCTTCACTGGCGCCCGCGCGCGTCCGCTGCCCCCCGGCAGGTTTAGCGGTGCGCCGTGCCATCCGCGCACGCAGCGTCGTCGTCGCGAACCGCGGCACGTCGCGCTCGCGGGTGATCCCCGCGGCGGCCTTGAGCAGTCGCGAGATCCCCGGCGCCGCCATCATCGCGTTGACCAGCCGCGGTGCTTTCGAGGCGATGCGTGCCCACCATGGGATGAGCCCCATGGCGTAAGCCGCGCGCGGACGCAGCCTGCGCCGGTAGTAGTGGTGGAGGAACTCCGCCTTGTAGGTCGCCACGTCGACGCCTACCGGGCAGTCGCGCTTGCAGCCCTTGCAGGCGAGGCAGAGGTCGAGCGCTTCCTTGACCTCCTCCGATCGCCAGCCGGCGCGGATCACTTCGCCGACGAGCATCTCGTGGAGCAGGTGGGCGCGGCCGCGCGTCGAGTGTTGCTCGTCGAGCGTCACGCGGTAGCTGGGGCACATGGTGCCGCCTTCGAGGCGGCGGCATTTGCCGACGCCGACGCAGCGCATGGTGGCGCGAGCGAGCGAGCCGTCGTCGTCGGCGAACTTGAAGACGGTTTTCGGCTGCGCTGGCCGGTACTCGGGACCCAGCCGCAGGTTCGACGTGATCGGGTAGGGGTCGACGACCTTGCCGGGGTTCATCCGCCCTTCGGGGTCGAATGCCGCCTTGACCGCGCGGAACGCGCCGAGCAGCTCCTCGCCGAACATGCGCGGTAGCAGCTCGCCGCGGCTCTGGCCATCGCCGTGCTCGCCGGAGAGCGAGCCGCCGTAGGCGACGCAGAGGTCGGCGGCCTCCTCGACGAAGTGGTGGTACTTGTCGATCCCGGCCGCGGTGTAGAGGTCGAACGAGATGCGCGTGTGCACGCAGCCCTGCCCGAAGTGGCCGTAGAACGAGCCGCGGTAGCCATAGCTCTCGTAGAGCCCGCGCAGGTCGCGCAGGTAGTCGGCGAGCCGCGCGGGCGGCACCGCCGAGTCCTCCCAACCCTCCCAGGTGTCGCTCTTGCCGGGCACGCGCGCAGTGGCGCCGAGACCCGACTCACGCAGCTCCCACATGCGCTGCTGCTGCGGTGGCGCGAGCAGCTTCTGGCCGCGGTAGCCGTCGAGCTCACGCAGCGTGCGCATGGCGCGCGTGGCCTCGGCATCGGCCTCGGTCTGCGACGCGCCGCCGAACTCGACGAGCAGGTAGCCGCCGAGCGCGTCGCCGTTCCCGCGCTCGGAGCGCGGCAACAGCTCGCGTCCCTCGGCGTTGAGGCCCTTGGCGACGTTGTCGAAGATGAGCCGGTCGTCCACTCCTTCGAGCCCCATGGGCCCGAGCGCGAGCACCGCCGGCACCGCCGCCGCCGCGGCATAGACGTCTGCGAAGCCCACGACGACCAGTGAGCGCGCGGCTGGCCACGGCACCAGCCGCAGCGTCGCCTCGAGCACGGTGGCCAGCGTGCCCTCGCTGCCCACCAGGAGCCGCGCCACGTCGAAGCCGTTCTCGGGCAGCAGCGCCGGCAGGTTGTAGCCGGACACGCGGCGCGGGATGTCGGGGAAGCCACTGCGGATCGCGTCGGCGTAGTGATCACGCAGATCGTGCAATCGCTGG
>DATNCU010000030.1:0-2424 GCA_035607145.1 Thermoanaerobaculia bacterium | reverse complement strand
CGAGGACGCCGCCGGCGAGCACGGCTGGTCGCCCTGCCTGCACATCCAGGAGTTCGTCGACGCCTACACGCAGGAGCAGCTGCAGGAGGTGGAGCGCACCATCGACGCCTTCGGCCGCTTCGTGGACTCCCTAGCCGGCATCGTCGGCCGCAAGGCGGTGCTGCACGTCTCCGCCGGCAGCCGCATCCAGATGCTGCGGCAGATGTCCGACGTGTTGGGCAAGACGCTGCGCAAGGACGACCGCGTGATGGTGGCGCTCTACGACGGCAGCACGCGCGTGGTGCTCCCCTTCACCAGCGACCGTAAGGCGCTTGCCGAGGCGCTGGCCAAGGCCGAGACCGTCTCCCTCGCCCGCCTCAACGCCGAGAGCGACTGGCGCTGGATGATGGCGCAGCTGTACGAGGACGCCGCCGGCGAGCACGGCTGGTCGCCCTGCCTGCACATCCAGGAGTTCGTCGACGCCTACGCCCAGGAACAACTGCAGCAGGTGGGCCGCGCCATCGACGCCTTCGGCAGCTTCGTCGACTCGCTGGCCGGCATCGTCGGCCGCAAGGCGGTGCTGCACATCAGCGACGGCATCTCCACCCGCCCGGGCTCCGATGCCGCCCTCTACGCCCAGGAGCTGTGCAGCGAGACCGCCGCGGCCCAGGGCACCGCCGAAGCCAACTACTTCCCCGCCCGCACCGCCGACATCTTCGACGCCTCTCACCACACCACCGACAGCAGCGCCTTCGACACCTCGCCGCGCTGGGAGGAGGTGGCGGCGCGCGCCAGCACCGGCAACGTCACCATCTACACCTTCCAGGCCGGCCGCAACGACGCCCCCGACATGACCGAGCTCACCGGGGGAGGAGCGCGGGCCCGCGGCAACCCCAAGTCCGTGCACCCGCCCCAGAAGCTGACCCCGGCCACCATCGCGGGGCAGCGGGCCGACCTCCAGGAGTCGCTGTTCGTGGTCGCCGATCGCTCGGGCGGCCGCGCCTGGCTCTCCGGCGTCGACTTGGCGCGCGACCTCAGGAGCACCGTCGGCGAGCTGCAGACCTACTACCTGCTGACCTACACGCCGCGCGAGCGCGGCGGCACCGAGATGCGCCACCTGCAGGTGGAGGTCACGCGGCCGGGCGCCACCGTCCGCTCGCGCAAGCTCTACCGTCCGCGCACCGCCCACCAACAGGTAGCAGACGGCCTGCTCGGACGCCTGCTCTACGGCTCGACCAAGGAGCCCAGCCCGCTGGGGCTCGAGCTGGTGAGCCGCCGGACAGGCGATCAGGGCAAGGTCAAGGCCCGCTTCCGCCTCGCCGTGCCGGTGGGGCTGCTGCAGCTGCCGACCGCCGCCGGCACGGCGCCGCCGGGGATGTTCACCGCCTTCGCCGCAGTCGCCGACGGCGACGGCGGCACCTCGCCGGTGCGGGAGACGCAAGTGCCGGTGCGCCTAGGCACCGGCGCCGACGCCCCCAAGCAGTTCGTCTGGGAGGTGGAGATGCTGCTGCGCCCCGGCGACCACGACGTCGGCATGGCGGTGCGCAACGAGCTCACCGGCGAGACCACCTTCGTCGTCCGCCACTTCGCGGTGCGCGGGCGCTAGGGAGGGTCGGGCTCAGCCCTTCCAGTCCGCCGCTTCCTGCTGCAGCTTCTCGGCGTCGGCCTTGGCGACGTCGACGTCGGCAGCGGTGGGCGCGAGCGGCACCGCGGCGGCCGCGGCCGCCTTCGCCTCCGCCACCTTGCCCGCTTGCGCCAGCAGCCGCGCCTCGACGGCCTTGCCCCAGTAGCTCTTCGCACCGGCCTCAGTGGCGGTGGCGCGCTGCACCCAGACCAGCGCCTTGTCGGCGGCGAGGTTCTTCTGCTGCAGCCAGCGCGCCCAGTTGATGAGCTGGTTGGGCTTGACGTCGGCGGCGGCCGTCTCCTCCGCGGCGCGGGCGAGCGCCAGCGCCGGCGTGTCGGCGGCGATGCGCACCGGCACCTCGACCTTCTCCCAGGCGAGCACCAGCGTGGTGCCGTTGTCGGTGGTGTCCTCAAAGAGATAGGCGAGGCGCTCGCGAGGCGGCGCCGAGCGTGGCGTCGCCTCGACGCGCAGCGCGTCGTCGGCTTCCTTGTAGTCGAAGGCGCCCCATTGCTGGGTCTTGTTGAAGATCACCGTCCACTTCCCCTCGCCGGGGATGGTGAAGAGCGCGTACTTGCCGGCCGCGAGGGGCTTGCCCTCGATTGTCACGTCGGTCGAGAGCTCGATGCTCGTCGCCTCGTTGGCGCCGCTCCTCCACACCTTGCCGTAGGGCACGAGCGCGCCCCAGATCGGGCGCCCCTTGACGCCCGGGCTGCTGTAGGCGACGGACACCTTGGTGAGGCCCGCGACCTGCGACACGGTGGCGTTAGGCGACGGCCGCGGTGGGCCCGTCTGGGCGGCGGCGGGAAGGGCGAGCGCGCCGA
>DATNCU010000327.1:0-17091 GCA_035607145.1 Thermoanaerobaculia bacterium | reverse complement strand
CGCGTCTTCGAGCGCGCGCGCATCGTTCGGCTCCTCGGCGAGCAGCGCCTCGCGCAACGCGATCGCCTCGCGGTGCTGCGCCAGGGCCTCCGCGGCGTGCCCCTGGGCGTCGAAGTCCGTGCCCAGCCGCGAGAGGTCGGTGCCGAGGTCGCGCCGCGCCTCGGCGTCGTCGCTCTTGCGCGCCACCAGCTCGCGGTCCACCGCCAGCGAGGCGCGGTGATGGACCAGCGCGCGCGGCCAGTCGCCGGTCTCGAAGGCGGCGTCGCCCAAGCGTTGCTCGACGACGCCGACCTGCCGGATGGCGAGCGGCGAGTCGGGGTGTGCGGCGCGGATGGCGGCGGCCGCCTCCAGCGCCTCGCGGTAGCGCACTGCAGCGCCGGGCACGTCGCCGAGCTCCCAGACGTCGTCGCCGATCGCGACCAGCGCCTGCACCAGCTCGAGCCGCTCGCCGACCGCAGTGGCCGCGCTCGCACCCGGCCGCGTCGCCGGCGCCGCGCGGTAGATGGCGAGCGCTTCGCGATGCCGCGCCTCCGCCTTGGCCGTGCTGCCGCGCGCCGCGAGCACCGAGCCGATGCGCACGAGCAGGCGGGCCTCGGCGAGATCCGGCGCGCCACCCGGGCTCGCCAGCGAGCGGCTACGCCGACGCAGCTCGAGCGCGCGCTCGAGGCTCGCCAGCGCGTCACCGGTGCGCCCCTCGCTCGGCCACCCCGGCATCCCCTGCACCTCGGCGGTGCGCTCGTAGGCGGTCGCCAGCTCGGCGAGAAGAGCCGGCTCCTTGCCCGCCTCGCGCGCAAGGTCGTCGAGGTAGTCGAGCGCCGTCGCCACCAGCAGCCGCCGCGCCGCCATGCCGCCGGCCACGTTGTCGAGCGTCGCGTGGACGTCGAAGAGCGCCACGTTGGCGAGCCGCCGCACGTCGGCGAAGCGCCGTTCGGCCCGCGCCCGCTCGCGCTCGGCGATGCGCGCCTGGCGCCAGGTGGCGACGACGCCGGCGAGCAGCGTGAGCACGATCAGGCACGCAGCCACCATCGCCGCGCGGTGCCGGCGCACGAATTTCCCGGCGCGGTAGGCGAACGCTCCGCCGCGCGCCGCCACCGGCCGCTGGTCGAGGAAGCGGACGAGGTCCTCGCCGAACGCCGCGGCGCTGGGGTAACGGCGCTCGGGTTCCCGACGCAGCGCCTTCAGCGCGACGTTGTCGAAATCGCCGCGCAGCCGCCGCGCCAGCCGACGGCGCGCGCGCGGCGAGCCGTCGGCGAGCGGCGCGCGCGAAAGGTCGGCCGCCGCGAGCACGCGCGCGCTCGGCGGCGTGCTCGTCTCGCGTTCGCTCGCGAGCGACGCGAGCCCACTGGTCGCGGCACGCCGCGCCGGCTCGCCGGTCGCGAGCTCCCACAGCAACAGGCCCAGCGCGTAGACGTCGGTCGCCGTCGTCACCGGCTCGCCGGCGAGCTGCTCGGGCGCGGCGTAACGCGGCGTCAGCAACCGCGCGCCGGTGCTGGTGGCGTTCTCGTCCTCGCCGCCGAGGAGCTTGGCGATGCCGAAGTCGAGCAGCTTGACCGCACCCTCGGCGGTGACCAGCACGTTGGAGGGCTTGAGGTCGCGGTGGACGACCAGGTTACGGTGCGCGAAGTCGACAGCCGCCACGACGTCGAGCAGCAGCCGCAGCC
The DNA here is from genome assembly GCA_035607145.1 of Thermoanaerobaculia bacterium. Lineage (GTDB taxonomy): Bacteria > Acidobacteriota > Thermoanaerobaculia > Multivoradales > JAIOJS01 > DASYQD01. Next base: position 15,430 of record DATNCU010000327.1, on the reverse strand, counting down.
GCCCCTCGAGCGGCACCTTGCGCTCGGCGCACCAGTCGGTGATCGGCAGCCCGGCGACGAGCTCGAGAGCGAAGAACGGGCGGCCGTCGGCCGCCAGGCCGCCGTCGACGAGCTGCGCGATCCCCGGGTGGTCGAGACGCGCGAGGATGCGCCGCTCGGCGAGGAAGCGGGCGACGATCTCCTCGCTGTCGAGCCCGCGCTTGAGCAGCTTGAGCGCCACGCGGCGCTCGAAGGCGCCGTCGGCGCGCTCGGCGAGGAAGACCTCGCCCATGCCACCGCGGCCGATGCGCTCGAGGATGCGCCAGGCGCCGATGCGCTCGCCGCGGCGATCATCGACGACGCCCGCCGCGCGGTCCTCCTCGGCGAGCCACCCGGCCGCCGCGCGCAGCGGATCGCCGAGCGCCGACTCGAGCACGCGATCGGCGGCGAGCAGGCGCTCGACGCGGGCGGCGAGCTCGCGGTCCGACAGCGCCGCGACCCGCGCCGCTTGCTCGCCATCAGGAAGCTCGACGAGCTGCTCGAAGAGCTGCCGCGCCGCGCGCAGCTCGTCGACCTCGCGCTCCGCGCTCACGCGCCCGCCGGCGGCGCCAGGCCGAGCTCGTCGACCAGCAGTGCGCGGGCGGTGCGGAAGCGGCGCTTCAAAGTGCGCTCCGGCGTGCCGGTCAGCTCGCGGATCTCCTCGAGCGACAGGCCGGCGAAGAAGCGCAGCTCGACGAGCTGCTCGAGCTCGGGGTCGACGCGCGAGAGCTTGCCGATGGCGCGGTCGAGCGCCAGCACCTCTTCGGCGCTGGCGCCGCGCTCCTGCTCGAGGCCCGAGAGCGGCACCACCGGCGCGCCGCCGCCGCGCTTGTCGGCGCCGCGGGCGCGCGCCGCGTCGACGACGATCTGCCGCATGGCGCGCGCCGAGATCGCCAGGAAGTGCTCGCGGTCGCGCGCCGTCCACTCGTGGTCGCCGGAGAGCTTGAGGTAGACCTCGTGGACGAGCGCCGTCGTCGACAGCGTCTCGTGCCGGGCGTGCGCGGTGAGCAAGCGGTGCGACATCCCGCGCAGCTTGTCGTAGAGCAGGGCGAAGAGGCGGTCGAGCGCTTCCTTGCTGCCGCCGTCGACAGCAGCGAGCAGCCGCTTGACCGCCGCCCAGTCCTGCTCCGCCTCGGCCATGAGTGCAGCCCCATTCTAGGGCCGCGCGAGCCGGCGGGCCGATTCAGCGATCCTGCGGAAGGCACAGGACCTACGGGAAAGCGGCGGGAGGGATCGCGTATAACCGAGATCGCTGAGGTTGTTCACTCCCCCCCAGCACGCCACCGAGCCGTCCGTCTTGACCGCACAGCCGTGCGTGCCTCCAGCGGCGACCCGTGAGTAGGAGCCGGCGGGAGGTCCGGTGGTCTGGCCGTGGTCGTTGGCTCCCCAGCAGGCCACGGTGCCGTCGGTCCTGACACCGCAGGTGAACGCGGCACCACCGGCGATGTGGGTGTAGAAGCCGATCGGCACCGGCCCGATCTGGCCGGCGCCGTTGCTTCCCCAACAGATGACGACGCCGTTGCCATGGAGGGCGCAGCTATGGGTCGCGCCGGCGGCGACCTGGGTGTAGGTGCCGGCAGGAACGGGCGACGCCTGGTTGACGCTGTTGTCGCCCCAACAGGCCACGGAGCCGTCGGTGCGAAGCCCGCAGACGTGATCGAGGCCGCCGACGATCTGCGTGTAGCTGCCGGCGGGGACGGTAACGGCCCACGCCGCAGAGCCCCAGCAAGTCACCGAGCCATCGGCGCGCAGGGCGCAGGCGAGATTGCTGCCGACAGTGACCTGCGTGAAGGAGGTGGTGGTGGGGGCGCCCGACACCATGCCGCTCAAGTCCCATCCCCAGCAACGCAACCCGCCGTTGGTCTTCACGCCACAGATGGCATGAGGCCCACTGGCGATTTGCCGGAAAGTGTTCGTGGGCGGCGTCGCCACACCGGACGCGTCGTCGCCCCAGCAGGTGACCGTACCGTTGGCGCGCCGGGCACAACTGTGCCACCAGCCGAGGGCGAGCTCGACGGTGCGCCAGCTCTCCGCCCCCGGAGCGCCGGGAGCACCCGGAGGGCCGGTCGGCCCCGTGGCTCCCACCGGACCGGGCGGGCCCGTGGCGCCCGTGGAGCCGGGAGGTCCCGCAGGTCCGGCAGGCCCGGGCTTCCCGGTTCCGATCGTGAGGTCGAACTCGCCTCTCTCGCTCGCGCTGCCGCCGGCAATCAGGGTGATCCTGTAGTCCCCGGCCGGCGGCAGGCCGATGCCGGAGAAGTCGCAGACGACCGTTTGCGGCGACGTCGGCCGCAGCGCACAGGCGCGCGTGATGTCGCCGATCTCGCCCAGCGTCACCTGCAAGCCCTTGCCCGAGCCGAAGTCGTGGCCGGTGACGACGATCCGCGCCACGGCGGTGTCGACCGCCACCTCGTTGATGGTGAGCGGTGCCTGCGCGCGCGCCGCCAGCGAAACCGTGAGACCGAGAACCAACCATGCACCGACCACGATCGCGCCAAGCTTGACCACGGGAAACCTCCTTCAGCAATGGAGCGAGCGATGAGCTCGTTGCACCCCGGTACGCAATCCGCCGCCGCCAGGGGCCACACCGCCGATGCCGGCACTAAAATGGCGCCGACCTTGAGCCCGACACTCTCGAGCCCGCGACCCAGCGTGCCGCTGTCGCTGATCCGCCAGGTGGCGCTCGCCGCGGCGCCGGGAGCGGTGAGCCTGGCGGTGGGCGAGCCGTCGCACGCGGTACCGGGCCCCGTGCGCGCGGCGATCGTCGCCGCGGTCGAGCGCGGCGAGCTCGGCTACACGCCAAATGCGGGACGCACCGACCTGCGCCGGGCGCTCGGCGCGCGACGGCCCGAGCACGGCGGCGACGAGCACTCGGCGATCGTCACCGTCGGCAGCCAGGAAGCGCTGGCGCTCGCAGTGTTCGGGCTCGTGGAAAGCGGCGGCGAGGTGCTCATCCCCGACATCGGCTACCCCGCGTACGACACCCTGCCGCGGCTTGCCGGCGCCGTGCCGGTGCGCACGCCGCTCGACGCCGTCGAGCAGGCGATCACGCCGCGCACGCGCATGCTCATCATCGGCTCGCCGGGCAACCCCACCGGCGAGGTGCTCTCCGGCGCGCGCTTCGCCGAGCTCGCGGCGCTCGCCGAGGAGCGCGGCTTCTGGCTGGTCTCCGACGAAGTCTACGAAGAGCTGTGGCTCGACGCGGCGCCGGAGTACCCGCGCGGCCCGCGCGTGCTGCACGTGGGCGGCATCTCGAAATCGCTGGCGCTCACCGGGCTGCGCCTCGGCTGGCTGGTGGCGCCGCCAGAGGTGATCGCCCAGCTCCAGGGGCTGCACCAAAACCTCGTCACCTGCGCGCCGTCGCTGGCGCAGGTGGCGGCGCTCGCCGGCTTCGCCATGCCAGCGGCGGAGCTCGAGGCGGTGCGCGACGGCTACCGGCGTCGCTGGGCCGTCATGCGCGCCGCGCTCGCCGGCATCCGCGACGTTCGCTGGCGCGAGCCGGACGGTGCCTTCTACTGCCTCGCTGACTTCCGCGCCCGCACGGCGGACAGCACCGCGCTCGCCTTCGACCTGGCGCGGCGCGGCGAGGTGCAGGTGGTGCCGGGCGAGGCGTTCGGGCCGGAGGGCAAAGGCTGGCTCCGGCTCACGTTCGCGTCGACGGAAGAGGCAATCCGCGAGGGCGTGGCGCGGCTTGCGGCAGCCTTGGATTGAGTCGCGCCGCAAGCAGCGTCTCGACTAGCGCCCTCCGCCCCAGCCCAGCGTCATGCCGTTAGAGTCGCCGCGGGTGACCCCACCACCACCGCGCGGCGCCCGCCTCGCCCTCTTCGCCGTCCTCGTCGCGGCGGCGCTGCTGCGGCTTCTTCACTGGTGGACGATGCGCGACCAGCCGTTCGTCGGCCAGCCGGTGCTCGACAGCGCCGAGTACGACCGCTGGGCGCGCGAGCTGCTCGCCGGCGGCTGGCGCGGCGGCGGCGCGTTCTTCCAGGCGCCGTTCTATCCCTACCTCGTCGCCGCCGTATATGCGGTCGCCGGCGCGCGACCGAGCGCCGTCTACCTGCTGCAGATCGCTGTCGCCGTGGGCGCTATCTGGGCGCTCTGGCGCTGCGGGCTGCGGCTCGCGGGGTGGCCAGTCGGGCTCGCGGCGGCGGCGCTCGCCGCGCTCTCCGGCGTGCTCGTCTTCCACGACGTGCTGCTGCTCAAGGAGTCGCTGGCGACGAGCGGCATGGCGTTCCTGCTCCTCGCGCTCGTCGCCGCACGCGAGCCGGGGGCGCGCCGCGTGTGGTGGCTCGTTGCCGGCGCGCTTCTCGGCACCATTGCCGAGCTGCGCGAGAACGCGCTGCTGCTCGTGCCGCTCGTGCTAGCGCTGCCGTGGCTGCGGGCGGACGACGAGCCGGTGCCGCCGCGTCGCGCGCTCGGCGCTTCGGCGTTGTTGCTCGCCGGCGTATTGCTTGCACTTGCGCCGTTCGCGCTGCGCAACGTCGTCGTCACGGGACAGCCGCTGCTCACCACCTTTCAGGGCGGCGTCAACTTCTGGATCGGCAACAACCCCGAGGCCGACGGCACCTACCGGCCGCTCGTCGCCGGCCGCCAGGTGCCCGAGCGCGAGCGGGCCGAGGCGGTACGCCTCGCCGAACAAGCGGTCGGACACGCGCTCTCGCCTCGCGAGGTGTCGCGCTATTGGCTTCGCCGCGCGCTGGCGTGGGCGGCAAGCGACCCCGGCGCGTTCCTACACCTGCAGCTACGCAAGCTGGCGCTCTTCTGGAGCCCGTACGAGTGGCCCGACGCCGTCGACTACGCCTGGGTGCGGCAGCAGTCGCCAGCGCTGCGCGCGGCGTTCGTGGAGCGCGGCGCGCTGTCGCTGCTGGCGCTAGCCGGTCTGTGGCTCGTGCGCCGCGACCTGCGCCGCTGGGCGCCGGTGCTCATCCTCCTCGCCGGCTGGATGGCGATCACCGTCGCCTTCTTCCTCTTCTCGCGCTATCGCCTGCCGGCGGTGCCGCCGCTGGCGCTGCTCGCCGCGGTGCCGCTCGTCCGGCTCGCCGAAGCTGTGCGCTCACGCCGCGCCGTGGCCGCGACAGCCGGTGCCGCCGCCGTCGTCGCCGCCTTCGCGCTGCCCCACGTGTTCATGCCGCCACCGCGGCTCGACCTCGTCCACGGCAACCTCGGCCGCCTCGCCGACCAGCGCGGCGACGCCGCGGCCGCGGAGACGCACTATCGCGCCGCACTCGCCGCCGCGCCCGACGACCTACTCGCCCTACTCGGCCTCGGCAACGCCGCGGCGCGAGGGCGACGCTACGACGATGCGCTCGCCCTCTACCGCCGCGCAGCCGCCGCGCATCCCGGCTCGCCGGAAGCCTTCGCCAACGTCGGCGCCGCCGAACTCGCCCTCGGCCAGGTCGCCAACGCCGAGCGCGATCTCCGCCACGCCCTCGCCCTCGATCCCGAACAGCCCCAGGCGAAGCGCAATCTGGCGTTGCTGCTCGCGCGGCGCAACCGCCTTGATGTCTGACGGTGCGCGAGCTCGACGGGTCAGGCGACGCGTCCCACAGCCCGCGCCTTCTTAGATCGACCTGACCGTTCTTGGCAACGGCCTGCGCGGAGAGATGGAAACGACAACTAGCGTCTCGTAAGGAGTGGAACTCTGGTGCGAAGGTAGAGCGCAGCGAGTGCGTCGCTAACGACCGCCAACGAGGAGCGGCCATAGTGATTGAGCACGTGAATGCGGCCGCTTGGATGGACGCTTAGATCAGGATCGGAGTTGATGGCATTCTTTAGTTGGGCCTCATTGGCTGACCTCGCGACACGGCCAGCCTGGTGTGCAATGCAGTTGCGCACAAGAGCGAGCGTGCGCAGTCTTGACACCAAATCGTCAGGAAGCTTCTCCGCTCTGATACCGGCTAGGTAGCGCTGGATTCGCTCAACCAAGTTGCCACGGAAGTCACTAAGGCCGAGCGGTTGGTCCGTCAGGTCTCGGTGAAGATTGAGCAGACTCGTCGAGCTGTCCTCGAAGTGTCCATAGACAACGACGACGAAGGAGTGAGTGAGGAGCGTGGCAAAGACCGTGTCGTACTGGTGTTCAATGTCTGCGAGTTCCTCCGCGCAGTCATCCGGCCCCTCATCTCCTCCGAACGTATTCAGCATCCACTGTCGGTCGCGTTCTCGCGCCTGCTCGATCTGGTGGAGCATCTCGTTGAGGTAAAGCCCGAGCTCGTCGAGAACATGCGCAGCTCTTGCCTTCAGAACTGCCAGACGAATAGCGGCCTGCATTCGGGCGCCTAACTAGGCCTTAGACGCCAATCCCACCGCCACCGGATGCTTGGGCTGGTAGATGCCCAGCTGGCCGCCGCCAGGCAGCGTCACGTGGGTGAGGGTGCCCCACGGCGCTTCGTGCACCTCGCCGGTGGCGACACCCTTCTCGGCGAGGCGGGCGATGAGCGCCCCCAGGTCGTCGCACATGAGGTAGAGCTCGTGGCGGTCGTTCTCCTCGCCGGGATGCACCGCCACCTCGCCGCCGGGGAGGCCGAAGATCAACCAGCCGCGGCCGGCGTCGACGGAGGGGAAGCCGAGGACGTCGCGGAAGAAGGCGCGGTCGGCCTCGGCGTCGGTGCTGTAGACGATGACGTGGGCGCCGAGGATCATCGCGGCTGCGTGGTTCAGCTCGCGCAGGAGAAGCCGGGACCGCGGCAGCAGGCCGGCCCCGCGGCCGCCTCACAGCCGGCGCCCTCGCGCGTGCCGCCGGCCGCGAAGGTCGACAGCACGCGCTCGGGCTTCTCGGTGCCGCAGCGCGGGCAGAGCACGTCCTCGTTGCCGGCGCCGAGGCGCTGCAGCACCTCGAAGCGCTCGCTACAGCCGCCGCAGCGGTACTCGTAGAGCGGCACCGGCTCGCGCCTTTCTTACGAGACCGGCGTGCCGAGCACGGCGTCGAGCCGCGACTGCAGCGCCGTCTTGGGCAGTGCGCCGACGATGCGGTCGACCTCCTTGCCGCCGTTGAAGAGGATCAGCGTCGGGATGCCGCGGACGCCGAGGCGACCGGCATGCTCCTGGTTCTCGTCGGTGTTGACCTTGGCGATGGTGAGGCGGTCGCCGTAGTGGCCGGCGAGCTCCTCGAGCACCGGCGCCACCATGCGGCAGGGGCCGCACCACGGCGCCCAGAAGTCGACCAGCACCGGGCCTTCGGCGTGGAGGACCTTGTGGTGGAACTCCTGGTCGCTGACTTCGATCGGCTTACTCATCTTCGTCTCCTTGTCCGCCGCGGAACCCGTCGTCGGACTCGTCGCAGCAGCGCTCGTGCCAGCTCTCATGCTAGCGCTGCGCTGCGTGGTTATCTTCGCTCAGCTTTGCGCCACTTCCGCCATGGCGCGCGATGCCTCGCGCTCGACGCAGCCGCACATCAGGCGGCAGACCTCGAGGGCGGCGGCGTCCTCCATGGCGTAATAGACGTTCATTCCCTCGCGCCGCGGCCGCACCAAGCCGGCCGAGCGCAGCACCGCGAGGTGCTTCGAGACGTTGGCCTGCGTGCCCGCCACCTGCTCAGCCAGGTCGCCCACGCAGAGCTCGCCGTCGCCCAGCAGCTGCAGGATCTGCAGCCGTGTGGGATCGGCCAAAGCCTTGAGGCGATGGGCGATGCGGGCTAGGGCCTCGGGCCCGAAGGAAGCACGGCGCGGCATCGACAGCACATAACCTATCAACCGAGTGGTTATATTCCAAGGGGTCGTTGCAGCTCGTCGCCGACCGGCCGGAGCGGGCGTCGGGCGGAGCGGGCGCCCGGGCCGAGGGCTCCCGCTCGCGCGCAGCGTCTTCGCGAGCACGAGTGGGAAACGGACCGAGGCGGGGACCCGTGGAGCCCGGCGCCCGCTCCGGCCTCCCGCCCTGGACTCGCGGGTTGCGGCACGGCACTTGCGGATCGGCGCGCGATGGCTCCAACCAAGACCTCATTTGACGTCGTCGTCGTGGGTGGCGGCCCGGCTGGGTTGTCGGCGGCGATGGTGCTGGGGCGCTGCCGGTTTCGCGTGTTGGTCGTCGACTCGGGGCGCGGGCGCAATCATGCGGCGCCGGGCGTGCATGGGTTTCTCGGCAGCGACGGCGTGCTCCCTGAGGAGCTGCGGCGGCGTGGGCAGCGCGAGGCGCGGCGATATGGCGTGACGCTGCGGCGCGGCGAGGTCACTCGGGTCGCGCGTCGCGGCGATGGCTTCGCGCTGACGCTGGCGCGTGGCGCGTCACTGTCGTGCCGGCGGCTGCTGCTCGCCACTGGGGTCGTCGATCCGTTGCCGGAAGTGCCCGGCTTCGCCGAGCTCTATGGGCGCTCGGTGTTCCACTGTCCGTACTGCGACGGTTGGGAGGTTCGCGACCGGCCGCTCGCGCTCTATGGTCGCGGCAGCGCGGCGGCGCGTTACGCGGTCACGCTGACGAGATGGAGCGCCGACCTCGTGCTGCTCACCGATGGGCCGACTCGGCTGCGCGGCGCCGACCGCGAAGCGCTCGAAGCCGCTGGCGTGCGCGTCGTCGCCAAACGCATTGCCGCGCTCGAAGCGTCACGCGGACGGCTCGCCCGCGTGCGCTTCGCGGACGGCGAGGCGCTTGCCCGCCACGCGCTCTTCTTCTCCTCGCGCCCGACTCAGAGCTGCGGCCTCGCCGCCTCCCTCGGCGTGCGCTTCACCGACAAGGGGATGGTGCAAGCGGGGCGGATGCAGGACGCCGGCGTGCCCGGCGTCTACGTGGCAGGCGATGCGAGCCGTGACGTGCAGCTCGCCGTCGTCGCCGCAGCCGAGGGTGTCAAGGCGGCGGTCGCCATCCACGCCGACCTCGACAAAGAGCGCGCGGCGCGCAACGGCGGCGCCAAGGTGGGCAAGCTGCTGAGCAAGAGCCGCGCAGAAGAGCGCGGCGACTAAGAGACAGCCCCGGCCGCGCCGAAGAGCGCGGCGACTGAGAGAACAACCTCGGCCGCGCTCAGGAAGGCGGCGCGTAGAGGCCGACCGGCCGCGCCAGCACGGTGCCCGACTTGTTGCGTAGCTCGATGCGCACCTTGCCCTGCTGGTCGCCCAGGGCGGCGTGGTCGAGCGTCAGCACGTAGTAGCCCGAGATCGCTTGCGCCAGCGCGCGGGTGGCGACCGCAGGCAGGCGGAAGGTGCTGTAGTACTCGCCGCCGGTGGCCCCGGCCACCATCTGCAGCCCGGTCTCGAGCGAGTGGTAGTCGGCGCTGGTGACGTCGAGGACGAACACCGAGGCGCGCGCCGCCCGCAGCGCCTTCACCGCCGGCGCGAAGTCCGGTGTCATCGTCACACCGGTGCTGCCGAAGCGGCCGATCCCCCAGCCGAGGAAGAGCACCGTCTTCTCTCCCGGCAGCGGCTCGAGGGCGCGGCCGATGAGCTCCAGCGCCCGCTCGGGCGAGGCGGCGCGACGCGCTGCCTCGGTGTCGAACTGCGCGGCGAGCGAATGGGGCCGTGTCGGCTTGACCCGCCGCTCGGGGCTGAACACCATCGCTTCGTCGATGGCCCGGATGGTGGCCTCGCGGTCGGCCGAGAAGTCCTGCCGCAGCTTGAGGTGCGAGTCGAAGGAGACCACGGCGACGCGATCGTCCGGCCGTAGTGTCTCCAGCAGCTCGCGGTTGTGCGGCCGCAGCCGCATCTGGCCGCTGATGCGGATCGGCGTCAGGTCGGCCTGCACGAAGACGACGACGAGCCGTCCGAGTCGCCCGGATGTCGCCGGTGCGGGCGCAAGGGCGCGGTCGGGCGCGTCGGCATGGCCGGCGGCGAAGGCTGCCTCGGCGGCGGCGGCGAGGTCGGCCCCGGCGCCGAGGTCGGCCGGGGCGGCGACGTAGTCGCTGGGGGCCGCGCCATCCTCGGCGACCCAGTCGATCGCCGTCACCGGCACCTCGCGGCCTCCGACGCGGACGCGGAAGTCCTGCGGCGTGAGGCCGAGGATCGGTTTGCCCCAGGTGTCGACGACGCGCACCACCATGGTGAGCAGCGAGACGTCGATCTCGCTCTCGAAGGTGGCTTCCGCGCCGGGCGGCGGCGCGGGCTCGGGCGCCACCCAGGACAGCAGGGGCGCAGCGGCCAGCAGCCCTACGAGGGCTGCCCCGAGCTGCCGCGCGCCGCGTCGCGCCCGCCGCATCGTGAGGAACCTACCGCACCTGCTGCCCGGTGGAAAGGGGCGAAATCCTCGTCATCGCGAGCGAAGCGAAGCGATCTCGATGTTGCGACGTCGAGATTGCTTCGTCGCTTCGCTCCTCGCAATGACGGCAAGCAGCTACGCGCTCAGCTTCCGTTTTCCTCTTGCCACCAGCTCGCCGGCGCTCTCCCACGCCGCGGTGGCGCGGCTGCCGATGGTGCCGCCGAGCTCGCCGCCCTTCTTCGCCAGCTTGCGGCGCGTGCGCGCGCCGGAGGCCGGCGCCCACAACACGCCCACCGCGGTGCCCGCCACGAAGGCGAGCAAGAGGCCGATCACCGTCCGTCCCGTCCTCGCGATCATGCAGCCCTCCTCGACCGCGAGTGTACCCTCGCCTACTCGGCCTTCAACGTCTGCGTCAGGCTCACCTTCGAGGCGTGGCGCGCCGGCAGGTAGCAGGCGAGCTGGGCGATGCCGATGAGCAACGCGGTGACCGCGACCAGCACCGGCGTGCTGGTGACCTCGATGGCGGGGAACGCCGTGACCAGGACACGCGACACGCCAAGGGCGCCCAGCAGCCCGAGCGCGCAGCCGACGAAGGCGAGCTTCGCCCCCGAGGTGAGCACCAGCCGCGTGATGTCGCGGCCCTGCGCTCCCACCGCGAGGCGGATGCCGAACTCGCCGGTGCGCTGGGCGGTGGTGCGCGAGATGACGCCGTAGATGCCGAGCACGGCGAGGCCGAGCCCCAGCAGCGCCAGTGCCGACAGCACGCTGCGCAGCACGCCGAGCTCGTAGTTGTAGCGGGCGAGCGTGTTCTCGGCCGGTTGCAGCTTGCGCACCGGCAGGTCGGAGTCGAGCGCCATCATGGTGTTGCGGATGGAGTCGACGAGCGCGAACGGCGCCACGCCGGCGGCGCGCACGGCGAGCTCGGCGGAGCGCCGCGGCTCCTGCGCCATCGGCACGTAGAGCTGCCAGCGCACCTGGCTCGGCGTGGCGTCGAGCGAGCGCACGTCGGCAACGACGCCGACGATCTCGCCCCATTCGACGCTCTTGCCGCCGGCCTGCCCGGTCTGCCGGATGCGCCGGCCGATGGCGCTGCTGCCGCCGAAGAGGCCGCGGGCCATCGCGTCGTTGACGACGAACACCTTGGGCGCCGCGAGCGTGTCGCGGGCGTCAAAGGCGCGGCCGCCCAGCAGCCGCGTGCCGACGGTCGCGACGTAGTGCGGGCTCACGCCGTTGACGAGGGCGGCGAGCTCGTGGCCGGGCTCGGGCGCGTCGCGGCCGGCGACCAGGTACTTGCGCGACTCCGCGAAGCCGTAGGCCGGCAAGGTGTAGGAGAGGCTCGCCGCCGCGACGCCGGGCTGCGCTTCGATGCGGTCGAGCGCGAGGCGCTGCAGCTCGGCGACCTGCGCGTCGCCCGGGTACTTGCTCGCCGGCAACGCGATGCTGCCGGTGACGAGGCTCGCGGACTCCCAACCCTCGCGGCGGCTGTTGAGGGCGTCGAGACCGCGCACGAAGAGCGCGGCGCCGGCGAGCAGCACCATGGCGAGGGCGAACTGGCCGACGATGAGGAGGTTGCGGAAGCGCCGCTGGCGGCGATCGGCGGTGGCGCCGCGCGCACCGCTCTTGAGCGTGCTGTTGATGTCGAGCCGGCGGAGGAAGAGCGCCGGGCCGACGCCGAAGGCGACGGCGGCGAAGAGGCTGGCGACCACCTGCCAGCCGAGCACCCGCCAGTCCAGGGTGAAGTCGACGCCGACGCCGTTGTCGTCGTTGGCGCTCGCGGCGTAGAACCAGCGGAAGGTCCACAGCGCGACGAACACCGCGCCGGCGCCGCCGACGAGGGCGAGCAGCAGCGACTCGAGGAAGAGCGGGCGCAGCACTCGCGCGCGCGAGGCGCCGAGGGCCGCGCGCACGGCGAACTCGCGGGCGCGAGCGAAGGTGCGGGCGAGGAGCAGGTTGGCGAGGTTGGAGCAGGCGATGAGCAGCACGAAGCCGGAGAGCCCGACGAGCATCGCCATGATCGCCTGCGCGTCGGGGGCGAGGAAGCTCGCGTCGAGCGGCACCGTGCGCCAGGAGCTCTCGGCGTTCTCGGCCGCGTGGTCCTTGGCGAGGCGGCTGCCGAAGGCGGCGATGAAGCCCGCCGCCTGCTCTTCGCTGACGCCGGGACCGCGGCGGCCGACGAGGTTGAGTGTCGTCGTCGTACGGTCGCCCTTCTCCTTGGCGTCGAGACCGAGCGGGCGGTAGACGTCGATCCAACCCAGGAGGCGCCAGTCGCTGAAGGTCTCGGGCAGCACACCGACGATCGAGTAGGGCTCGCCGTCGACGCGCACGGTGCGGCCGAGGATCCCGCGGTCGCCGCCGAAGCGCTTCTGCCAGTAGCGGTGGCTGATGACGAGCACGCGATGGTTGCCGAGCACCTCCTCGCCGGGGCGGAACCCGCGGCCGAGCCGCGGCTCGCTGCCGAGCACCGAGAAGAGGTTGGCCGAGGCGCGCACGCCGAGCGCGATCTCCGCCGGCCGCCCCGGCTCGGCGAGGCTCACGTCGATCCGCTCGTAGGCCGCGACCTCGCCGTACTCGTTCTTCGCCGCCTTGACCTCGAGGTAGTCGGCGGCGGAGACGCGGCCGCGGTCGCCCTGCGGGGTGACGCGGAAGATGCGGTCCAGCCGCTCGCGCTCGGGGTACGGCGACGGCTTGAGCATGTAGCCGTTGAGGATGCTGAACATCGAGGTGTTGGCGCCGATGCCGAGCGCCAGCGTGACGATGGCTATCAGGCTGAAGCCGGGCGAGCGGCGCAGCGAGTGGAGGGCGATGCGGAGGTCGCGCATGGATGTGGCTCCTGTCGGGGCGGCCGCAGTGCAGAGGCCGGGCCAGGGCCGCTCGCCGCACTGCTTCTTCTTGCAGAGCAACGGTTTGCGCCCGTGGGGCGGTGCGTCGTTAGGAGGCGCAGCCATGTCCGCTGCCGGCGCGAGGCAGTCCCACAATCGGGACTCGTCTCGACGCGCGCAGCAACGGCACCGAGGGAACGCGAGCAGGCACTCCCCTTGCTAACCGAGAGGAGCGTCCCCTAGGATACCGATATGAGCAAGCCCAACGACCTCGTCCTCGGCACCCTCGACCTGCTGCTGCTCAAGATCTTGGCGCTGCAGCCGCTCCACGGCTGGGCGATCGGCCTCCGCCTGCGCTCGATCTCCGGCGACGTGCTGCAGGTGAGCGAAGGGTCGCTCTACCCGGCGCTGCACAAGCTCGAGCAGGAGGGGTGGATCAAGGCCGAGTGGAAGCAGACCGAGAACAACCGGCGCGCGAAGTTCTACTCGCTCACCCGCTTGGGCAGGAAGCAGCTCGAAACCGAGACCGCCAACTGGGAGCGGCTCTCCACCGCCATCTCCGCCATCATCCGACTCTCCGAGGCCTAGAAAACCATGCGCATCGAACACTGGTGGTACACGGCGCCGCTGCGGCTGCGCTCGCTCTTCCGCCGCCGCCACGTCGAGCAGGAGCTCGACGAGGAGCTGCAGTTCCACCTCGAGCAGAAGATCGAGGAAGGCATCGCCGCGGGGCTCGCGCCCGCTGCGGCTCGCCGGCGCGCGATGCTGGCGATGGGCGGGCTCGAGCAGCAGAAAGAGGAGATGCGCGACACGCGCCGCGTGAGCTGGCTGACCGACCTCCTCGCCGACGCCCAGTACGCGCTGCGCAGCCTGCGCCGCACGCCGGCGCTGAGCGCGCTCGTCGTTCTGACGCTGGCGGTCGGCATCGGCATGACCGCGACGCCCTTCAGCATGCTCGACGGGATGGTCTTCCGGCCCTACCCAGTGGCCGATCCCGGCAGGATCGTCTCGCTGGCGAGCACGTCGCGCGACAACCTGTACGACGGCTTCTCCTATCGCGAGTACCTGGACATCCGCGACCACGCCAAGAGCTACGACGGCGTGGTCGCGCACACCACGACGTCGGCGGTCGGCTTCAGCGCCGAGGCCGGCGCCACGCCGCAGGTGCGCGGCGGCATGCTGGTCTCGGGCAACTTCTTCGCGGTGCTCGGCGTCGTGCCGCAAGTCGGCCGCGGCTTCCGCGCCGACGAGGACAAAGTCCCCGGCCGCGACGCCGTAGCGGTGCTCGGACCGGACTTCTGGCAGCGCGAGTTCGCCGGCGACCCCAGAGTCGTCGGCCGCAAGGTGCGCGTCAACGGCGCGGAATTCACCGTCGTCGGCGTGGCGCCGGAGACCTTCCCGGGGATCCAGCTCTTCCAACGCCCTGACGTCTACCTGCCGCTGTCGATGGCGCGCGTCTTCTCCACCAACCCGCAGAAGCGCTTCCTCGACGACCGCGACGATCGCGAGCTGCTCGTCAAGGGGCGCCTGCGCGCCGGCGCCAAGCTGCCGGAGGCGCGCAACGAGCTCGCCGCGCTCGTTCGCGACTTCGCGCGCGAGCACCCGGCGCTCTATCGCGACCGCGGCGCCGCGGTGTACACGCAGCGGCAGATCCAGACGCGCGGCGACCGCATCGAGTGGAAGTTCAGCGTCATCTTCATGGTCCTCGCCCTCGCGGTGCTGCTGGTGGCGTGCACCAACGTGGCCGGCCTGCTGCTCAGCCGCGCCCGCACCCGCACGCGCGAGATCGCCATCCGGCTGGCGCTGGGCTCGGGGCGGTCACGGCTCGTTCGGTTGCTGCTCGCCGAGAGCCTGGTACTGGCCGGTCTCGGCGGGCTGGGTGGGCTCGCCGTCGCCTACGCCGGCATCGGCTTCCTCGCCGACTTCCAGATCCCCACCGACATCCCGGTCAAGCCGCCGTTCCAGATGGACGGTCGCGTGCTGCTCGCGAGCCTGGTGGTGGCCGGCCTGAGCGCGCTGCTCTGCGGCCTCGCGCCGGCGCTGCAGAGCACGCGCGGGGACCTCGTCACCGGCCTCACGTCGGGCGACGTCGACGCGCCCGGCCGCAAGCGGCTGTGGGGCCGCAACGTGCTGGTGGTGGCGCAGGTCGCCGCCTCGCTGATGCTGGTCATGGCCTGCTTCCTGATGGCGCGCAGCTTCCGCGAGCTCACGCTGCAGAGCACCGGCTTCACCAACGACCACCTGCTGATGGCGCGCTTCGACACCCGCCTCCTGCAGTACGACGCCCCGCGCACGAAGCAGTTCTACGACCAGCTGGTCGAGCGCGCGCGGGCGACGCCAGGCGTGGTCACCGCGGCGCTGACGCAGAACCCGCCGCTCTCGCTCGACGCCTTCGAGGCGCTCTCCTTCGTGCCCGAAGGCTTCGACCTGCCGCGCGACCGCACCAGCTTCACCGCCACCATGGACGCTGTCGACGACGGCTACTT
>DATNCU010000732.1:0-2210 GCA_035607145.1 Thermoanaerobaculia bacterium | reverse complement strand
TCGGCGCTCGCGCCCTCGACGACACCGAGCGTGAGGGCTTGTCGAACAGCGACGTCGTGTGGCTCGCACCGCCGGTCGTCCGCGCCGACCACTCCGTCCTGCCGGCGGCGCTCGACGCGCTCGCCGGGCGCACGGATCGCCTCTACCTGCACCTCGACCTCGACGTCATCGACCCCGCCGAGCTGCGCGCCAACCTCTACGCCTGCGACGGCGGGCTGACGGTCGACGAGGTCGTCGCCGCCATCGCGGCGGCCGGCGAGCGGCTGGAGATCGCGGCGGTGTCGCTCACCGCCTTCGACGCCTCGGCGGACGACGAGCGGCGTGGGCCGGCGGTTGCCGCTCGGCTGCTCGCCGCCGTCGCCGCGGCGGTCGACGCCGCCGCCTGACCGCGAGGCGTCGCGGCGTGGGGGTGGCGCCCGCGCTAGCGGCGAGCCTGGATGACTTTTATGTCACAGCCGCAAGTTTTCTTCAGGAGTAGGGTTCCACCCCCTAAGGACCCGGAAGCGGCAGGCCATCACCAAGCGGGAGGGCGCGCGATGAGACGACTCGGCGGGGCGTTCGTGGCGGCACTCTTCTCCCTGGCGGCGCCGGCGGCGGCGCAGCACGTCCACCAGCACGCGGCGGCAGGGGCGCCGGCAACCGACGCCAGCGCGATCGTCGCCGCTGCCAAGAACACGGTGGCGGCACCGGTGTTCAGCCCGGCGCCGGGCACCCTGACGGCGCCCAACAACCTCGTCGCGCTGACCACGGCCACGGCGGGGGCGACGATCTACTACACGACCGACGGCACCGGCCCGTGGCGCAAGAAGAGTCCCGTCTACACCGCGCCGATCGCGATCACCGCGACGACGACGATCAAGGCCTACGCCTACAAGAAGGGGATGACGGCGAGCGCGGTGACCAGCGGCACCTACACCTTCATCAACGCCCCGCCGCCCTCGGAGACCGGTGGCACCCTCTTCGTCGGTACGCTGACGCCGCAGAGCAACGCTACCAGCAGCGGCTCCGGCTCGGCCACGCTCACCCTGACGCAGAACCAGGCCGATGCCTTCTTGCGCTACAACTACTCCGGCCTCAGCGGTCCGATCACCAGCCAGCACATCCACGCCTCCGACGGCACCATCCTCTTCGACCTCGACACCACGGCGCCGCAGGCCGACGGTGCGCGCGTCTGGCACATCCAGGCCACGGGCACCTACAGCGTGGCGGCGATCCTCGCCGCGCTGCAGGGGGGCGAGTGCTATCTCAATCTACACACAGCCGCTTACCCGGCAGGCGAGATCAAAGGCTTCCTCCGCCGCACCAACGGCAGCCAGACCTTCACGCCGCCGCCGGCGCCGCCGGCGCTGCCGGGCGGTCCACCGACGGCAGACGACGCGGCGCGTCTGCTGATGCAGGCCACCTACGGCGCGCGGCCGGGCGACGTCGAGTCGTTGCAGGCCAAGCAGCTCGCCCCTTGGATCGCCGAGCAGATGGCGATGCCGCAGACCTCGCACCTCACGAAGTACAACGAGCTGGTGGCGCAGCTCGGCGACGGCCAGCAGCCCAACCCGGGCCTCGTCGTCGAGTCGTTCGTGCAGCAGGCGGCGCAGGGCAACGACCAGCTGCGCCAGCGCGTCGTCTTCGCGCTCTCCGAGCTGTTCGTCATCTCGGCGCGCGACGCCGACGTGCGCAACTTCCCCGAGGGGATGGCCTCCTACCTCGACATCCTCGGCCGTTACGCCTTCGGCAACTTCCGCGAGCTGTTGGAGGCGGTGACGCTGGCGCCGAGCATGGGCGTCTACCTCGACATGACGGGGAGCACCAAGAGCATCCCCGAGCTGGGGCGCAACCCCAACGAGAACTACCCGCGCGAGATCTTGCAGCTGTTCAGCATCGGTCTCTACAAGCTGTGGCCCGACGGCACGCTCAGGCTCGACGCGCAGAACCAGCCCATCCCTACCTACGACCAGGAGGTGGTGAAGGCGCTCGCCCGCGCCTTCACCGGCTGGACCTTCGGCGGCCAGAACCAGGCCAATCCGCAGCGCTTCTTCCGCCCGCAGCGCAGCTACCTGATCCCGATGGAGCCGTGGGCGCTCTACCACGACACCGGCGAGAAAGTGCTGCTTGACGGCGCCACGCTGCCGGCGAACCAGGGCGCCTGGACCGACCTCGAGCAGTCGCTCGACGTCATCTTCAACCACCCCAACGTCGGGCCGTTCGTCTGCCGC
>DATNCU010000725.1:0-3845 GCA_035607145.1 Thermoanaerobaculia bacterium | reverse complement strand
CTCGCCCTGGCCGCCATGCGCGACTTCGCCGCGATCGTGGCCGCTAGCGGAGCCGGGCCACGAGGTCGATCTCGACCAGCCCGCCCTTGGGCAGCGCCGCCACCTGCACGGTGGATCGTGCCGGGCGGTGATCGCCCATCGCCTCGCCGTAGAGCGCGTTGAGGCGAGGGAAGTCGCCGAGGTCGACGACGTAGACGGTGGCCTTGACCACGTCGGCGAAGGTGCAGCCGGCGCTCGCCAGCACGGCCCGCAGGTTGGCCAGCACCTGGCGCGCCTCCGCCTCGAAGCCGCCGGCGACGAGCTGACCGCTGGCGGGATCGAGCGCGATCTGTCCCGAGGTGTAGAGGAATCCGCCGACAGAGACCGCCTGCGCGTAGGGGCCGATCGCGGCCGGCGCCTGATCCGTCGCGTGCGGCTGGATCATGTCGACTCCATCACTCCGATGTAGGGCAAGTTCCGATAGCGCTCGGCGTAGTCGAGCCCGTAGCCGACCACGAACAGATCGGCGATGGTGAAGCCCAGATAGTCGATCGGCACCTCGACCTGGCGCGCCGCCGCCTTGTCGAGCAGGGCGCAGAGCTTCACCGAGCGCGCGCCGCGCCAGCGCAGCAGGTCGAGGATGGTGCGCAGGGTGTAGCCGGTGTCGACGATGTCCTCGACCAGCAGCACGTCGGCGTCGCGCACCGGCAGGTCGAGGTCCTTCCGGATGCGCACCTCGCCGGGGCTGGTGCCGCCGCCGTAGCTGGCGGTCTGGAAGAAGTCGATCGCCACCGGCACCTCGAGCCGCTTGACCAGGTCGACGAGGAAGAACACCGAGCCCTTGAGCACGCCGACGCAGATCAGCCGGTCGCTCGCCGCGTAGTCGCGGTTGATCGCCGCCGCCAGCTCCGCGACTCGCTGCTGGAGAGCGTCGGCGCCGATGAGCACGCGCGGCTGGCTGCTCGGCATCTCGCGGATCATTTAGAATCAAGCGACAAGGCGCAAGTCCCAGGTCGGTGCAAGAGCCATCGTGTCTGTACAAGAGCCATCATGTCTGTTCAAGAGCTAAGCGCGCTGCACAAGCGCTACATCGACGTCTCGGACCGCTTCAAGTCTTCCTGGACCTACCACCAGTTTCTGCAAGGCCTCAACAAGCTCGCCGGTGAGGGCGAGCTGGCCCAGTACGCCACCGAGTTCCAGGCCGTCTACGGGCTGCTCAAAGAGGTCTCGTCGCACCTCACCGCGGCCGGCACCGACCGCGTGCGCAACGAGCTGGAGATGGTCGACCGGCGCCTCTCCGACCTCAACCGCTGGCTGCTGCAGGAAGACGGCAAGGTGGCGCCGTCGCAGCTGCGCATGTTCTTCCAGCGCGTGCGCAACTACAACGACGGCATCCTCGTCCAGCTGGTCAAGTTCTACCTCTACCTGCGCCCGGGTCTCGAGTGGGGGCAGGAGCACCACGACAAGCTCGACTTCCTGATCACCAAGCTCTCGGAAGAAGCGCAAGGGCCGCACGGGCCCTGGGTGGTGCAGGAGCGCAGCAAGATCAAGCAGGTCTACAACGGCCTCTGGCAGATCCTCGGTGCGGTCGGCTTGGGTGAGTCGGAGCTGGAGGAGCGCCGCGGCCGCATCGACGAGCTGCGGCGGCGGATGCTGCAGGCCGACACCTTCGACCATTTGATCGACGGCGAGCTGATCGCCGAGTACCGGCGCTACAAGTTCCAGCTCGGGCGGCTGTTCCTGCACCCCGAGCTGCTGGTCGTCGTCGTCGAGACCAACCTGGCGCTGCGCAACCACATCCAGCAGCTCTACCGCCGCGAGGAGCAGCGCATCGTCGCCGACTACCAGCGCATCTTCGAGCTCGAGCGGGTGGTGGCGGTGGACACCCAGCTCGACCTCGAGCTCTCCGCCTTCCGCGAGGAGGTGGAGACCTTCGAGAAGAACCTGCAGAACGAGACGCTGTCGCTCGACGAGCTGCGCCGCTTGCGCCAGCACGTGCGCACGCTGATCCCGCGGCTGACCGGCATCCAGGCCACGGAAGAGCTGTTCGCCGAGCCGGGCGGCGAAGCGCCGCGGACGGCGAGCGGGGAGCAGGCGCTGGCGCCTCCCGCGGGCGCCGGGGCGCTGGCGGCGCACAACGGCGCCTCCCCGCTCGGCGTCGGCTGGGGCGAGGAGCTGCTGCTCGATCACCACCGGCGGCTGCTCGGCGCCCTCGACGGCTTGCCGTCGGAGGTGAGCCCGAAGGTGGCGGCGTTCTCGCCCGAGCTGTTCCCCTATCGGCTGGAGCCGCGCGAGGTCGTGGCCTTCCGCCGGCTCGCCCGCCAAGAGGACGGCATCAACCGCGACCTCGAGAGCTTCCTGCTCTGGGCGGCGGCGCTGCGCTCGCGCACGCAGGAGGAGATCGAGGAGATCCGCGGCATCCTCGACGACACGGTGGTGACGCGCGAGGCGCCGGTGTTCGTGCGTGCCAAGCAGACGGCGCGGCTGGCCGACCTCTTCGTGCACCGCTTCGACCACGAGATCGCGCAGACGGTGCTGGGAGGCGCGGCGGGCGAGGAGGCGCGCGAGCTGCAAGTGCTCAAGATGCGGCTGGTGCGCGAGTCGGCCGGGCTCTGGCTGCTGATCTACAAGTAGCGTTGCGGTGCGCGCCGGTGCGCGCTGTTAGCATCGCCGCGCTGTGGATCATCTCGTCGAGCAGCTCAACGCGGCGCAAGCCACCTGGCGCGAGCTGGGGTGGCCGGCGCCGGGCGTCGCGCTGGTGTCGGGGTCGGGGCTCGCCGTCGACCTCGACCTGCCGAGCAGCGGCTGCGTGCCGTTGCAGCAGCTGATCCCGTGGCCCATCCACGCCGTCGCCGGTCATCCGCTCGAGGTCGAGGTGCTGCAGCCGCCGGGCGCGGCGCCGGTCGTCTACTTCCGCGGCCGCCTGCACACCTACCAGGGGTATACCGCGGCTCAGGCGGTGTTCCCGGTGCGCCTCGCCGCGCTTCTCGGCGCCAAGGTGCTGCTGCTCACCAACGCCGCCGGTGCGGTGGCGGAGCGGCTGCGGCCGGGCCAGCTGGCGCTGGTCACCGACCAACTCAACCTGACCGGGCTCAACCCGCTCACCGGCACGCCGCCGGAAGCGTGGGGGCCGCGCTTCCCCGACATGATCGACGCCTACGACCCGCGGCTGCGCGAGTTGCTGCGCCGGCACGCCGAGGCCATCGGGCTCGAGCTCGCCGAGGGCGTTTATGGCGGCCTCGCCGGGCCGACGTACGAGACGCCTGCCGAGGTGCGCATGATGCGCACGCTCGGCGCCGACCTGGTGGGGATGTCCACCGTGCTCGAGGTGATCGCCGCGCGCCACCTCGGCGTGCGCTGCGCCTGCATCTCGCTCGCCGCCAACCCCGGCGCCGGCATGGTGGCCGAGCTGCTCGACCACGAAGAGGTGCTGGCGGCGGGCCGCAGCGCGGCCAAGCAGCTCGGGCGTCTCTTCGAGCGCGTGCTGGCCGACCCGGCGCTGACGATGTAGGGTCGCGCCGCGGGTCATCCAGAAGTCATCAAGATGTCGGAGCTCGACGAACAGATCGCGAACCGCCGACGCAAGCTCGAGGAGCTGGCGCGCCAGGGCGTCGAGCTCTATCCGCACGCCTTCCCGCACGACTGCTCGCCGAGCGAGGTGCACGCGCGCTGGGGCGAGCGCACGGCGGAGGAGCTGGAGGCGGAGAAGCGCCAGCTGCGCGTGCCGGGCCGGCTGCTCGGCATCCGCGGCCACGGCAAGGTGATGTTCCTCGACCTCGCCGACGGCCACGGCAAGATCCAGCTCTTCGTGCGCCGGCCGCAGCTGCCGGAGGCGGCGCAGCGGCTGCTCGACCACCTCGACCTCG
>DATNCU010000722.1:0-4036 GCA_035607145.1 Thermoanaerobaculia bacterium | reverse complement strand
TAGAACTTCGCGCGCCGGCCGAGCTCGGACATCCCCCACTCGGCCTCGATCCAGTCGCGCTTCTCGAGGCGGTAGAGCGCCGGGTAGAGCGATCCCTCCTCGATGCGCAGCGCGTCCTCGGTCGTCTGCTCCAGCCAGCGGGCGATGGCGTAGCCGTGGCGTGGACCCCAGGAAAGGGTCTTCAGGACCAGGGCGTCGAGCGTGCCGTGCAGGTGGTCGGGGCGGGTCCGGTCGCTTTGCTCAGATTGTCTAGGCATGCGGCCAGGATACGCTCCGTTACCAAGATTGTCCAGGTATGGTGCGCAGCGCCGGTGCGGCACGCTGAAATCCGACCAGGCGATGCCGTACGGGGAGATCGCTGCGCTGTTCGCGTGATCCGTCCGCCTCAGGAAGCCATTCGCGATGCGGCCGCGGCGCTCATGCGACGCGTACGCGACGACTCGCGAAACTCGGAGGGCGTGCAGTCGAAGGCGCGCCGGAACGCCGCGGTGAAGTGGCTGTGGCTGGAGAAGCCGAGGTCGAGCGCCAGGCCGGTGAGGTCCGACGCGTGGGGGAGCTCGTCGAGCGCCCGGGCGAGCCGTAGCTGCACCGTGTACCGATGCAGCGGCACGCCCTCGCAGCGGCGAAAGACGTCGGTCAAGTAGGCCGGTGAGGCGCCGACGCTGCGCGCGACATCGCCAAGCCGGAACGGCTCGCCGAGGTGTCCGGCGACGAACTCCTTGGTGCGCGCGATGAGGCGCCGCGTCGCCTCTCCCGGCGATACGGCGGGCTCGGCGACGAGCGCACTTCGCAACACTGCAATCAGCAGCTCGTCGGCGGCGAGGGGGTCGCCGTCGTGCGCGTGGAGGAGGCGGGCCCGCAGGAGCTGGAGGCGCGGCTCGGCGCGGCGCCGCCGCAGCCGGAAGAGTGGATGGCGCCGCAGGGCCCAGGCCGAGGCGCCGACGAGCTCGCCGAGAAGCGAAGGCGGCACGGTCACCACCAGCTCGGCGAAGCCGCCCGGCCGTGGCTCGCTCAAGCGAAACGGCTCGCCCGCGGCGACGAACACGACCTGGTTGGCGTCGCTCACCACGTCGTCGTCGCCGACGTGGAAGACGAACAGTCCGCGGTAGGGCAGGCAGACCTGGAAGTCGGGCGAGAACCCGGCGACCGGCCGCGAGTCGCCGCGGCTCGCCACGCTCTCGACGAGCCCGAGCGGCGAGCGCACGAGCGCCACGCGCTGCCGGCCGTCGGCTTCGCAGCGAGGCGGTGCGCCGCTCGAGCTCTCGACGTTTCGTATCGCGGCTTGCATGGGTGACGCCCTGGCTCGCTCATAGGTACTGCCTCGCCACTGGACGGTTCAGAGCGCGGTTCAGGCCTGGTACGAGACGCAGGGCGTCACCACGAGTGCTGGCTAGCGCAGTGGCTTGGCGACGAACGCCGGCCGCGCACCCGTCGACGTCAGCGCACGTCCCGAGATCTCGCCGCGGTCGTTGATGTCCTGCCCGTTGATGAGCACCGTGGAGCTCGGCGCGATGAGCGTGTTGAGGTCGGTCATCGCGCCGTTCTGCCAGAGGAAGGCACGGCAGGTGAGCGGCTGGCTGCCCGACACGCAGGAGATCCCCACCACCTGGCCCGCGGCGTTGATGCCGTGCGCCTCGCTGTAGTCGTGCTCGGGTCTGAGCGTGCCCAAGTTTCGGAAGCCGCCTTTGCGCGTCCACAGGAAGGCGCGCAGCCGCGGATTGTCGGGGTCGTCTCCCGGCTGCGCGACGAAGCCGACGACGTCGCCGCGCTGGTTGATCGCCATCGGCGTGTTCCACATCCCGGCGCCGAGGTCCGGCAGCAACGTCGTCGAGCCGTTCTCCCACAGCAGCGCGTGGATGGCGCTGAACCGTCCCACCGCCTGGTCGCAGCGGCCGGAGATGCCGATCGCCTGGCCGCGGTCGTTGATGCCGGTGGCGGCACCCGAGGTGTCGCCGGGGTAGAGCGGCAGCTCGCGGATGGCGTTCGGTCCGGGGCCCCAGACGACCGGCCGGAACTGCAGCTGTTGCGGAGCAACGCAGGCGCCGTCGTGCACGGCGTTCTCGGCCCAGCCGGTGATCTGCCCGAGGTTGTTGGCGCCCGCCGCGAACCCGTTGCTGCCGCCGAGCGTGGGCAGCGGCCGCATCTTGCCGTTCTTCCAGGCGAAGCCGATGCAGGTGTTGCCGTTGGTGGCGATGAAGGCCGAGCAGCTCCATGTCTCGCCGAGCGGGTCGGGCGTCGCGGTCTCGGAGATGCCGACCAGCAGCCCGATGTCGTTCTTCACCGGCCACACGATGCTGCTGTTCGCGGCAGGTCCGCCGAGCGCGCCGAGGTCGAGGGGCGGCCGGCCCTCACGCCAGAGGGTGGCGCGGCGCTGCCCGTTGCCGGCGAGGAAAGAGTAGCCGCTCGCCCAGCCGGCGTCGTTGAGGCTGTTGGCGCGGCTGATGGTGCCGCCGAGGGAGTCGAGGAAGGTGACGGCGAAGCGGGGCTTTGGTTGTCCCGCGCGCGCATCGCTGCCCGCGGCGAGCCCGAGTGTCGCGGCGAGGGTGACGACGAGGGCTGGGGCGGCGATCTTCCGATGAATGCTTTTCACGTGGCCTCCTTCGAGATTGCGCGATCTCGTTGCGCCGCCGGAATCGGCGGCGGTGTGGAGGCGAGTGTGCTCGCCGGAAGCAGAGCGCCGCTATCAATGTCTTTCGTTGGCGTCGCGACTTGTGCGCGATCGCCAGCCAAATCGAAAGATTTCGACAGCGGCTACTGTTGCGCGAGCAAGTCGACGCCCAGCTCGCCGGCGAGGCGGTAGAGCAGCGGCTGCGGCAGGCCGACGACGTTGGCGTAGTTGCCGTCGATCCTGGTGGCAAAGACGGCGAAGAAACCGTGGATGCCGTAGGCGCCGGCCTTGTCGCGCGGCTCGCCGGTGGCCACGTACCAGGCGATCTCGCGCTCGCTCATCGGTGCCACGGCGACGCGGGTGCGCTCGACTCCGGCGGCGACGCGGCCGTCGTCGCCCGCGAGCACGGCGACGCCGGTGATCACCTCGTGCTCGCGGCCGGCGAGGAGGCGCAGCATGCGGGAGGCGTCGGCGTCGTCGCGCGGCTTGCCGAGGATGGCGCCGTCGACCACCACCTCGGTGTCCGCCGCGATCGCCACCTCGCCGGGGCCCGGACGCGCTGCCGCAGCCTTCTCGCGGGCCAGGCGCTCCACCAGCGCCGCCGGTGCCTCGCCGGGCCGCGGCGTCTCGTCGAGGTCCGCCGGCCGCACGGTGAAGGCGAGCCCCATGCGCGCGAGCAGCTCCCTGCGGCGCGGCGAGCCTGAGGCGAGAATCAGCTTGGCTGGCATTCGTGGAGCGTAAGCGATCGAGATCGCTTCGTCGCTGCGCTCCTCGCGATGACTTCTTGGCGAGTTAGGGGTAGTAGCCCTTGACGGTCGCCGCACTGACCCCCGGCCGCTTCACCTCGACCTCCACCTTGCGGTAGCCGGTGCCGCTGCCGTCGGACTGGTAGGCGAGCAGGTACTGGGAACGCAGCTCGCGCTCGATGGTGCGGTAGACGCCGTCGAAGGCGCCGGTGCGCTCGACGAAGAATGCCGTGCCGCCGGTCTCCGCCGCGAGCCGCTGCAGGTTCATGCGCGCCACCTGCGCGTTGCTCGTCAGGCCGAGGCCGATGGCGTAGACGGCGACGCCGCTGCGGCGCGCGAACTCGAGCACCTCGTCGAAGCTGTAGCGGCTCTTGACGTCCTCGCCGTCGGAGAGCAGCACCAGCACACGCTTGCCGCGGATGCCGCTGAAGTACCACAGCGAGTAGACGACGCTGTCGTAGAGGGCGGTCTCGCCGTCGGCCTCGAGACGCGCCAGGCCGCCGGCGAGCACCGCCGGGTCGTGGGTGAAGGGCACCCGCAGCTCCGGCTTGTCGGCGAACGACATCACCGCCGCGCGGTCGCGCGGGGTGAGCAGCTGCTGGAAGAAGCGCGAGGCGTCGCCCACCGCCTGGTCGAGCTCCTCGACCATCGAGGCCGAGGTGTCGATCAGCACCGCGGCGTG
>DATNCU010000721.1:0-5500 GCA_035607145.1 Thermoanaerobaculia bacterium | reverse complement strand
GACGGCGGCATGGAGGTCTTCGCCGTGCGCGGCCTCGACCTCGAAGCGGTCGGCGAGTAGGGTCCGTCGCGCGCAGCTTGCGAGCGCGGCTGAACCGACGCCGTTCACGCCCTGAGCCAGCGCAGCAGGAAAGTCTGCGTGGCGTTGAGCGCGGCGATGAGCAGCGGGTTGGGGCCCGCGAACGGAGTCTTGGCGCCGAAGGCGTGGTCGGCGCCTTCAATGCGCAACAGCTCCGCAGGCGGCGCGGCGGCCGCTGCCAGCGCCTCGGCGTCGGCGATCGGCACCGTCTCGTCACCGTCGCCGTGCACGATCAACCACGGCGCCGTGCGGCGAGCCGCAGCTGCGGAGCAGTCGAATTCCTCGCGGTGCGCCTCGATGTCGTGCAGCAGATCGAGGCCGATGGGGAGCCGCTGACCGGTGCGCGTGTTGACCGCAGTCCAAGTGCCGGTCTCACGCCAGTCGCGCACCTCTTCCGGCGACAGGCGATCGAAGTGTGCGATGGAGGACCAAGTCACGAGCGCACGCAGGGCGCTCCCGCCGGGCCCGCCCGCGTCGGTGAGCCGCGCCGCGGCGAGCAGCGCCACCGCGCCGCCGCGGCTGTGGCCGTAGAGCGCGACGCGCGAGGTGTCTAGCCGACCGGGCGCAAGCTGCGGCAACGCATCGAGCAGCGTCTGCACGTCGGCGAGCTCGCCGCTGATCGTCTGGCGGCGGAAGGCTTCGAGATCGGTGACCACCGCGTCGCCGATCTGCATCCCGGTGTCGCCGTAGTGGAAGCGCACGGCGGCGAGGCCGCGCTCGGCGAGGAGAGCGGCGAGCGGCGGGAAGAAGCCCCACTCGGCGAAGCCCTTGAAGCCGCAGCAGAGCACCACTACCGGCACGGGCGCGGTGTCATCAGGAATGTCGTCGGGCAGGTCGAGCAGGCCGACGAGCGGGCGTGGTCCGGCCAGCTGGAACGGGATTGGGGCCACGGCGGCGCAGTATACGGGCGCGGCGAGGAGGCTGTCGGCGATGCGGTTTGGAGGGGCCGTCCGTCGCGCGCTAACCTGCGCTGCAAAGCGGGAGCGAGATGCGACGTCGCAGCGTGAGACGCGCGGCTGAGAGGAAACTGACCTCCTCGCTGCGCGTCGCGTTGGCTGCTTTCGTCGCGCTCGCCGTGTCGCTCGCCAACGCGGCGCTCGCTGCCGACACGACCGTCGAGCGCACCGAGCCGGCGACGCACCGCGACACCACTGTCGTCCGGGTGGCCGCCGACGCCTGGACGCCGGCCGTCGCTGCTGTCGCGAGGCCGACGCAATCGCTCGACTATGGCTCCTTTCGCTGGCTCGAGCTCGACGCCGCCGACCTCGCTCGGCTCGCGGCGCGCGGCATCGCCTATGACGAAGTTCCCGATGCGAGGCAGGTGCGGGTCCCCGGCTACGCCTTCGACCCGCTCGCCGACGGCGAGCCGCAGCTGCCGGCCGGGCAGCGCGCCGACCTCGTCGCCAACCAGACGCGAGCCGGCTTCCAACTCGTCCAGCTCGTCGGCCCCGCGCAGGACGGCTGGCTCGAGGGGCTCGCGGCCACCGGCGCGCGCGTGCTGCAGTACTACCCGCACCAGACTTACCTCGTGTGGGCGCCGCCCGCGGCGCGCCAAGCGATCGCGAACCGCTCCTTCGTGCGCTGGCAGGGCGCCTTCCACCCCGCCTACAAGGTCGACGCCGCCCTGCGCGCCAAGAGCGGCCTCAGAACCAGCATCGTGCGCAACGTCGACGTCATGTTCTACACCGAGGACCAAAAGGCGACGCTCGCCGCGCTCGCGGCCCTCGGCGCCGAGCTGCTCGACGTGCACCCGTCACAGCCCGACGGCGCCTTCGCCGACGCCATCATGCGGCTCGACGCGGCCGCAATCGACGCGGTGGCCGCCCTACCCGAGGTGCTCTGGCTCGGCTACCAGAGCCCGCGGCCGACCCTCGCCGACGAGACCTCCGACCAGATCGTCGCCGGCAACCATCCCGGCGGTACCCCTGTCGTTGGCTACGCGGCGCATCTCGCCACCCTCGGCGTCGACGGCAGCGGCGTCACCTGGGCGATCGTCGACACCGGCGTCGACTACGACCACCCGGATCTCGCAAGCCACATCGTCGGCGGCTACAGCTTCCCCGACGTCCCCGCGGCTTGTAACCCCGTCGGCCAGCCGGGCTCCGACTGCAACAACCCCAACGGCGGCGGCCACGGCACGCACGTGGCGGGCATCGTCGGCGGCAACGCCACCGGCGCCTTCACCGACGCGAGCGGGTTCCTCTACGGCCTCGGCATGGCGCCCGCGGCCGGGATCTTCGCCATGAACTCGATCTCCGGCGTCGCCTGGCCGCCCGCCGGCGGCTGGCAAGAGCACAGCAAGCGCGCCCTCCTCGGCGACGCGGTCGGCGGCAACAACTCGTGGACCAGCGACGAGGGGCTGTTGCACGGCTACCAGGCGAGCGAGCGCACCCACGACCTGATGGTGCGCGACGGCAACTTCGACACCCCCGGCGTCGCCGAGCCGTTCATTGAGGTCTTCGCGGCCGGCAACTCGGGCCCCGGGGCGCAGACGATCACCTCGCCGAGCGAGGCGAAGAACCTCATCGTCACCGCCTCGTCGCGCAACTCACGCGCCGGCAACATCGACACCATCACCCCGAGCAGCAGCCGCGGGCCGGCCGTGGACGGCCGCATCGTGCCGACGCTCGCTGCTCCCGGCCAGCAGGTCGCCTCCACACGCAACGACGGCGGTGGCTTCTGCGCAACGCCGATCGCCGGCACCGCCAACCTCTACGCCTTCTGTTCGGGCACCAGCATGGCGGCGCCGCACGTCTCGGGCGCGCTGGCGCTCATCACCCAGTGGTGGCGCACCGGCCACGCCGGTGCCGACCCCAGCCCGGCGATGGCGAAGGCGCTGCTCGTCAACGGCGCCGTCGACATGGATCCGCCCGACGTCCCCAACGCCAACGAAGGCTGGGGGCGCATCAACGTCACCCGCGTCATCGCGCCGCCGGCGCCGGCCCAGCACTGGGAGCAGACGACGCCGCTCGCCCACACCGGCAACGCCTTCACCGTCGCCCTCGGCGTGCCGAGCCCGGGCCAGCCGGTGAAGGTGACGCTCGCGTGGACCGACGCCGCCGGCGCCGTGGGCGCCAACCCGGCGCTGGTCAACGATCTCGACCTCACGGTCGTCGACGGCGCCAACACCTACAAGGGCAACCGCTTCTCCGGCGGCTGGTCGGTGACCGGAGGCAGCTACGACGCGCGCAACAACCTCGAGAACGTCTTCATCCAGGCTCCCAGCGGCGGCGCCATCCAGGTCACCGTCGCCGCGACCGCCCTCAACGGCGACGGCGTCCCCGACAACGGCGACCCCACCGACCAGGACTTCGCGCTCGTCTGCACCAACTGCTCGCTGACCCCCGACTTCACCCTCCTGGTGACGCCGCCGAAGCACGCCATCTGTGCGCCGGCGAGCGCGCCCTACACGGTGAGCGTCGGCCAGGCGCTCGGCTTCACGGACCCGGTGACGCTGTCGGCGAGCAGCCCGGCTCCCACCACCGTGGGCTTCGACGTCAACCCGGTGACGCCGCCCGGCGCGAGCACGATGACGGTGTCGAACCCCGGCCCGCTGCTCGGGCCGTTCACCGTGCAGGTGGATGCCACGAGCACGACCGGCACGCGCTCGCAGACTGTCGAGCTCGACGTGTTCCAGGCGGTCCCCTCGGCCGTGACGCTGGTCTCGCCGGCGGAGGGCGCCACCAACCAGCCCGTGCAGCCGACCTTCGACTGGCTGCCGGTGGACGAAGGCGGCAGCTACGTCGTCGAGATCGCCACCGACGCCGCGTTCAGCAATGTCGTCGCGACGGCAAACGCGACGGTCCAGCAGCTCATCCTCACCAGCGCGTCCCTCAACACCAGCACGCAGTACTACTGGCGCGTGCGCGCGACCAACGCCTGCGGCACCGGCGCCTTCTCGGCCGTGCGCAGCTTCACCACCGCGGCCGCGGCGGGGGACTGCGGCGTTGGCACGCTGACGGTGCCGCTCTACGCCACCGACTTCGAGTCGGGCACGGCCGGCTGGAGCCACGGCGGCAGCGTCGACACCTGGGCGCTCTCGCCGACGCGTACGCACAGCGGCACCAGCGCCTTCCTCGCCGGCGACGTCGGCGCGGTGAGCGACCAGTACCTCGTCTCGCCGCCGATCGCGCTGCCGGCGACGATGGCGCCGCTGGCGATGAAGTTCTGGCAGCGCCAGACGATCCAGCACGCGGAGGGCGGCGGCTGCCACGACGGCGCAGTGCTGGAGGTCTCCACCAACGGCGGCGGCTCGTGGACCCGGCTCGAGGCGGAGCTCCTCGCCGACCCCTACGACGGCCCCGTCGACGGCGGCTTCCTCAACCCCCTCGCCGGTAGCAACGCCTGGTGCGGCGACCCGCAGGATTGGACGTACGCGGTGGCGAACGTCACCGCCTTCGCCGGGCAGACGGCGCAGTTCCGCTGGCGCCTAGGCACCGACTTCGCCGTTGCGCGCGAAGGGTGGTATGTTGACGACGTCCTGGTACAAGGCTGTTTGCCGATTGCGCTGTTCGCCGACGGCTTCGAAGGCGGCACGCTCGGCGCCTGGAACGGAGGCTCGAGTCCCTAGCTCGTGATGCCGATCGACGCCCCCTCCGCCGACCGCACGTCACGCCCGCATGCCGGGCGCGGCAACGCGCGCATCCTGCTCGTCATCGCCCTCTGGGCAGTGGCGGTGATCGGCGGCGAGGTGGTGATGTGGAGCTACCAGCTCACGCCCGGCGCGGCCCCGGCGGCGGCGCCCGCAACGTGGCCCGCCGATGCCGCGATCCCCACGCATGCCGGCAGGCCCTTGCTGCTCATGGTGGCGCACCCCAAGTGCGCCTGCACGCGGGCGAGTCTCAACGAGCTGCGGCGCCTCGTGGCGCGGTTCGAGGCGTTGCCGCGGCAGCCCGAGCTCTACCTCTCGCTCATCGTGCCCGAGGGCGCGGGCGCGGACTGGGTCGACGGCCCGGTGCTGCGCAACGCCGCCTCCATCAGCTCGCTGCACGTGGCGCTCGACCCCGGCGGCCGCTTCGCCCGCCAGCTCGGCGCCACCACCAGCGGCCACGTGCTCGTCTACGGCGGCGACGGCGCCCTGCTGTTCAGCGGCGGCATCACCGCCGCGCGCGCCCACGAGGGCGACGCCGCCGGCCAGGACGCCATCGTCGCGGCGCTCTACGGCAAGACCTCTCCCATTCACCGAAGCCCGGTCTTCGGTTGTGGCTTGCGCTCTCCTGCGGTCAAGGGTGAGACCCTGTGATCCTTTGCCCTGACTCCGGAGGGATTCATGAGCCTCGACGCCGCCGCCTTGACCGCGGTCGCCGACCGCATCGTCGCCAAGACTGAAGCCACCTACGCCGACTTCGTGCGCCGCTGGCACCTGCGTGCCGAGCGCATGTTCCTCTGGCTGATGGTGGCGCAGTGGCTGTTCGGCATCTTC
>DATNCU010000718.1:0-3450 GCA_035607145.1 Thermoanaerobaculia bacterium | reverse complement strand
AGCCGGAACGCGGCCGCCGCAACGGCGAATGGCGACGAGCGCCGAGCCACCACCGAGGAGCGACAGACCGATGGCGTTCGAGCGCGGCAGGCGATGGGGGACGGTCCTGCTGGTGGCGGGGGCGGTCGCCTTCGGTGTGATCCTCGCGGGTGGGCTGGATTGGACGCCGGCAGGCTGGGGCTCGCCGGCGACGGACCCCGACGCGGTGATGCTGCGTGGCGGCC
Organism: Thermoanaerobaculia bacterium; assembly: GCA_035607145.1. Lineage (GTDB taxonomy): Bacteria > Acidobacteriota > Thermoanaerobaculia > Multivoradales > JAIOJS01 > DASYQD01. The sequence continues at coordinate 3,226 of DATNCU010000718.1, read as the reverse complement.
GCGGTGGGTTGCCGGGCTTCGCCGACCTCGCGGAGGCGGTGGCGCCGGCCGTGGTCACCATCCGCGCGGTTAGCTTCCAGGAGGCGCCGGCGGGGCGGGGACATGCGTCGCAGGAGGACGGGGGGGGCACTGATGGGGCCCAAAGCAACCCCAACGACCCGTTCTTCGACTTCTTCTTCGGCCCCCGCCACCGCGACCAGCCGGGGCCGGAGCGCGGTCCGGGGCCGCCGGAGCTCCGCTCGGAGGCGGGCGGCAGCGGCTTCGTCATCAGCGGCGATGGGCTGATCGCCACCAACTACCACGTCATCGAAGGCGCCAGCGAGCTGATGGTCACCGTCGGCGACGACTCGCGCGAGCTGCCGGCGAAGGTGCGCGGCATCGACCCGGTGACCGACCTGGCGCTGATCCAGGTGGCGGCCGACCGCCGGCTGCGGCACTTGCGGCTGGGCGACAGCCGCCGGGTGCGCGTCGGCGACTGGATCATGGTGATCGGCAACCCGTTGCGGCTGGGGCGCACGGTCACCGTCGGCGTCGTCTCCGCCGTCGGCCGTTCCGGGCTCGGCATCACCGACGTCTCGTTCGAGAACTTCCTGCAGACCGACGCGGCGATCAACTTCGGCAACTCGGGCGGGCCGATGGTGAACCTCGACGGCGAGGTGGTGGGCATCGCCACCGCCATCAACTGGGGCGCCGAGAACGTCGGCTTCGCGGTGCCGGCGAGCACGCTCGCGCGTGTCATGCCGCAGCTCGAGAAGCAGGGGAAGGTGCGCCGCGGCTACCTCGGCGTCAACATCGAGAACCTCGACTTCCGCGCCCAGCAGGCGTTCGGGCTCCCCACCGGCCAGGGCGCGCTGGTCATCCAGGTCAACGACGGCACGCCGGGCGCCGAGGCGGGCCTCGAGCACGGCGACGTGATCCTCGCCGTCGACGGCCACCCGGTGGGTACGACGCGCGACCTCATCGACTACGTCTCCGACCACGCGCCGGGCTCGCAGGTGAAGCTCCAGGTCCTGCGCACCGGCAAGCGCATCGAGCGCACGGTGACGCTCGGCGAGCGCCCCACCGGCCAGGAGGCGCCCGAGCCGCCGGAGGATCACGCGCAGCCGGGGGTCGAGTGGCTCGGCCTGCGCTACGGCGACCTGACGCCGGCCATCCGCTCCTCGCACGACATCCCCGAGGAGTTGCAGGGCGTGTGGGTGCGAGCCATCTCGCCGCGCAGCCCGCTGGTCGACGAGAACGTCGAGCCCGGCGACGTGATCACCGAGATCGACGGCCGCCCGGTGCGCACCGTCGCCGAGCTCGAAGCGGTCGTCAAGGCGGCGCGCTCCGGCTCCTACCTGCGCTTCTACATCCAGCGCTTCGACCCGCGCAACGGCTCGGCGCAGTTCTTCGCCTTCGCGCGGGTGCCGTAGCCAGCGGCGCTGTTACCATCGCCGCGATGCCGCCCCGTGAAGGCCCCGCCGGTCCGCTGGTGCTCGTCGTCGACGACGAGGCGGCGATCCGCGACAGCTTGCGGATGATCCTCGAGTACGAGGGGTACAAGGTCGAGGAGGCGTCCGGCGGCGCCGAAGCGGTGGCGAAGGTGGCGAGCCTCGCCCCTCAAGCCATCATCCTCGACATCAAGATGCCGGAGATCGACGGGCTCGAGGTGCTGCGGGTGCTCGGCAACCGCGGCTACGAGATGCCGGTGCTGGTGATCTCCGGCCACGCCGACCTCTCGACGGCCGTCGAGGCGACGCGACGCGGCGCCTACGACTTCTTCGAGAAGCCGCTGCAGCGCGAGCGGGTGCTGCTGTCGCTCAAGAACGCGCTCGAGAGCAACCGCCTGCAGCGCGACAGCAAGAGCCGTCCCGCGGCGGAGCCCGAGGACCTGGTGGGCGACTCGGCGCCGATGCGCCGGGTGCGCGAGATGGTGGAGCGCGCCGCACCGACGCCCGCCACCGTGCTCATCACCGGCGAGAGCGGCACCGGCAAGGAGCTGGTGGCGCGCGCCATCCACCGCCAGTCGCCGCGCAAGAACGGCGCCCTCGTGCAGGTCAACTGCGCCGCCATCCCCGACGAGCTCATCGAGTCGGAGCTCTTCGGCCACGAGAAGGGGAGCTTCACCGGCGCCGTGCGGCGGCAGACCGGCAAGTTCGTCTCCGCCCACGGCGGCACCATCTTCCTCGACGAGGTGGGCGACATGTCGCCGCGCACGCAGGCCAAGGTGCTACGCGTGCTGCAGAACGGCGAGGTCGAGCCGGTGGGCGCCGAGAAGACGGTGCAGGTGGACGTCCGCGTCGTCGCCGCCACCAACCGCGACCTCGAAGGCGAGATCCGCGCCGGCCGCTTCCGCGAGGACCTCTTCTACCGCCTCAACGTGGTGCCGCTGCGCACGCCGCCGCTACGCGAGCGGCTGGAGGACGTGCCGCTGCTCGTCGACTGGTTCGTGCGGCGCTACACGCAGGCCGACAACTACAAGCCGAAGCGCTTCACTCCGGAGGCGGTGGCGCAGCTGCAGGGGATGCCCTGGCGCGGCAACGTGCGCGAGCTCAAGAACCTCGTCGAGCGGCTGCTCATCCTCACCCCCGGCGACGTCGTCGACCGGCGCGACGTGCTGGCGGTCGCGGGCGCGCGCGACGCGGCGCTGCCCGAGTCGCTGTTCGTGCTCAAGGCGCTGCGCGACTTCCGCGACGAGGCCGAGCGGCTGTTCATCCTCCACAAGCTCGAGCAGAACGACTGGAACGTGACGCAGACGGCGCAGGCGATCGACACGCCGCGTAGCAACCTCTACAAGAAGATGGAGCAGTACGGCATCAAGCGGGCGGGGAGCGCGGCGTCGGAGCGGGCGGAGGACGCCGACGAGGCGGCGGCCGAGCCGGGCGGCGACGAGGACGAGGGCTGAGGTGGCGGCGCGCGGGAAGGCGGGTGCGCCGCGCGGGGCGGCGAGGGCGACGGCCGCTGAGGTCGAGCTAGAGACTGTCGCCGCCGCGTTCCCCGACGCCGCGGCCGAGACGCTCGGCATGCTGCAGTCCTCGGGCGCGCTGCTCGAAGGGCACTTCCTGCTCTCGTCCGGGCTGCACTCGCCGCGCTACGTGCAGTGCGCGAAGCTGCTCGAGCTGCCGATGCGCGCGCGGCGGGTGGGGGAGCGGCTCGCGGCGCTGCTGCGGCCGCTCGGTCTCGACTCCATCGTGTCGCCGGCGCTCGGCGGGCTGATCGTCGGCCACGAGGTGGCGGCGGCACTCGG
>DATNCU010000685.1:0-2476 GCA_035607145.1 Thermoanaerobaculia bacterium | reverse complement strand
ACAGCGGCCGTTTGGCGTCCTCGGACTGGATCAGCTGCTGGATCTTGCGCTTGACGGTGAGCGACGAGATGTCTTCCCCGTAGTCGCGGTCGATGCCGCTGTGGAAGAAGAACTTCATCGGGAAGAGGCCGCGAGGAGTGTGGATGTACTTGTTGGAGACCACCCGCGACACCGTCGACTCGTGCATGCCGATGTCCTCGGCGACGTCGCGCAGCACCATCGGCCGCAGGTGCTCGATGCCGTGGTCGAGGAACGAACGCTGCTGGCGGACGATCGAGTTGGCGACCTTGTAGATGGTGCGCTGGCGCTGGTCGAGGCTCTTGATCAGCCACACCGCCGAGCGCATCTTGTCGCGCAGGAACTGGTGCGCCTCGGACTCACGGCCATTGCTCTTCATCTCCTGCAGCATGCGGCGGTAGGCCTTGGAGACGCGCAGCCGCGGCAGGCCGTCGTCGTTGAGCTGGATGATGTACTCGTCGCCGATCTTGATCACCGCCACGTCGGGCTCGACGTAGTGGGCGCGCTCGGTGCCGAACTTGCGCCCCGGCCGCGTCTCCAGGTTCTTCACCCGCTCCACCGCCGGCTCGAGGTCGTGCAGCTCGACGCCGAGGTCGCGGGCGATGGCCGGGAACTGGCGCTTCAAGAAGAGGTCCCAGTGCTGCTCGATCATCCGCCAGGACAGCGTCTCGTGCGGCTCGCCCTGATGATCCAACTGAGCCAACAGGCTCTCGCGCAGGTCCCGGCAGGCGACGCCGGGCGGGTCGAAGCTCTGCACCAGCTGCAGGGCGCGCTCGACGTCCTCGCGCGGGAAGGGCTCGCCGTCCTCGATGCGGCCCATCTCCTGGATCTCCTCCAGCGAGGCGACCAGGAAGCCGTCGGTGTCGAGGTTGCCGATGATCAGCTCGGCGAGCTTGCGCAGGTGGTCGGGCGCGCCGCTCATGTGCAGCTGCCAGAGCAGGTGGTCGTAGAGGTCGGGCTCGCGGGTGAGCGTGTTCTCCAGCGGCGGCGCTTCGGGGATGCCGAGCACCGTCTGCCCCTGGTAGCTGTTGCTCTCCCAGTAGTCGTTGAAGTAGGCCTCGAGGTCGATGTCCCCCATCGCTTCCTGGTGGTCGACCTCGTCCTTCTTCGGCTCCGCCGGCTGCTCCTCGGTGGCCTGCTGCTGCTGCTCTTCTTCCGGCGACTCCTCGCGCTCCTCGAGGACGGGGTTCTCCACCAGCTCCTGGTTGAGCACCGTCTCGAGCTCCATCCGGGTCAGCTGCAGCAGCTTGATCGCCTGCTGCAGCGACGGCGTCATCACCAGCTTCTGCGCCAGCCTGAGGGAGAGCTTCTGTTCGAGCGCCATGCAGTGGTCAGTCTAGCTGACGGCTGGGCCCTCGGTATCGATCGGAGAGATCGAGGTGCCCGGTCGCGGTGAAGGGGTCAGAGGCGGAAATCCTCGCCGAGGTAGATCTTCCTCACCTCGGGGTCGGCGGAGAGGTCGGCGGGGACGCCGGCGCGCAGGATCTCGCCGTTGTTGATGATGTAGGCGCGGTCGGTGATCTTGAGCGTCTCGCGCACGTTGTGGTCGGTGATCAGGATGCCGATGCCGAACTCGCGCAGCCGCCGGACGATGGTCTGGATGTCGAGCACGGCGATGGGGTCGATGCCGGCGAAGGGCTCGTCGAGGAGGATGAACGAGGGGTCGATGACGAGGGCGCGGGCGATCTCGACGCGCCGCCGCTCGCCACCCGACAGCGCGTACCCCATGTTCTTGCGCACCTTCTCGAGGCCGAACTCGCGGATCAGCGTCTCGATGCGGCGCTCGCGCTCGGCGTGGGTGAGGTCGAGCGTCTCGAGGATGGCGCGCAGGTTGTCCTCCACCGACATGCGGCGGAACACCGACGGCTCCTGCGGCAGGTAGCTGATGCCGCGCTGGGCGCGCAGGAACATCGGCATCTCGGTGATGTCGAGATCGCCCAGCGCCACCTTCCCCTCGTCGGGCGGCGTCAGGCCGACGACCATGTAGAAGGTCGTCGTCTTGCCGGCGCCGTTGGGACCGAGCAGGCCGACGATCTCGCCCGTCGACACCTCGATCGAGACGTCGTTGACGACGTAGCGGCCGCGGTAGGCCTTGCGCAGGCTGGCGGTCGAGAGCGTCACGCCTCCTCCATGTCCATCACTTCGGCGGCCCCTCCTCCTCCTCGGCGGTGACGCGCACCTTGGCGGTCTCCATCGAGTACACCGCCTGCTTGCCGCTCAGCGTTCCCCCCTTCTTGTCGACCAAGGTCACCGGCGAGCCGCGGAAGACGACCCGCCGGGACTCCACATCGTAATCGGCGCGCTGGGCGGTGATCGTGCGCCCCTCGGCCGGCGCTTCGAGCTTGACCGCGCCGGTGGCGATCATCCGCCGCGCCTGACCCTTGGCGGTGAGCTCGACGGTGAGGTCCTTGCTGCGCAGCGTGCGCAGGCCGTCGACCACGTTGACGTCGCCGCCGTA